>NZ_LCTF01000086.1 GCF_001663375.1 Caldivirga sp. MU80 | reverse complement strand
TTCCTTATTATTATTATTGCTGTTATTTTGGGTAATTTTATTGCTGATGTTACTTATGGTTTGATTGATCCTAGGGTGAGGGGTGTATGATGGGTGTTTCTGTTCCTCTTGGTAGGAGGGTTGTTAATAGGGTTGTTGATTTCCTGCATCAGTTGTATGTTTCAATAGTCATCTTCACGAGTACTGGTCAGGGTAAGACTGGGTTTGGTTTAACAGTCTTCGTAGTAGCCCTAGCCCTAGCAGCACCACTATTCCCATACCCAGGGCCAAAGTGGAGCAACGTAGCACTACAATTCATACCACCAACACTAAAACCATCACCATGGTACATACT
>NZ_LCTF01000085.1 GCF_001663375.1 Caldivirga sp. MU80 | reverse complement strand
TGGGTGGAGCGTTTTAGGCCTGTTAGGCTTGTGGATTTGGTTGATCAGGAGGGTGTTAAGGTTGGTTTGCTTGAGTTTGTTAGGCGTGGTGACTTGCCTCACCTGCTCTTCTATGGTCCTCCTGGTGTTGGTAAGACTACCGCTGCCCTTGCTCTTGCTAGGGAGTTTTACGGTGATGCGTGGCGTTCTAATGTTCTTGAGCTTAATGCCAGTGATGAGAGGGGTATTGATGTTATTAGGGAGAAGGTTAAGGAGTTCGCTAGGACAGTGGCCACAGGCCCAGTACCATTCAAACTAGTCATCCTAGATGAGGCTGATAACATGACTAGTGATGC
>NZ_LCTF01000026.1 GCF_001663375.1 Caldivirga sp. MU80 | reverse complement strand
AAAAGGATATATTATCTCTGCAACTAGCTTAGGATTATGCATTCTAAGTTTAACTATATTGTGACTCATTGTTATCTTATAATCTATATTCAGGTTCTCGAGTATCTTTGCATCTCTCTCAGCCTCTCTCAAGTTTTTATGAGAATAGCCTATGTATATCTCTCTCTTGATATCATCCACATAGCCATCTCCATCCATCTTGCCAGCTATAAAAGCTCTTGCATAATTACCGGTCAAACTCTCTTTCTCCGAAACTATCTCCTCTATAACATGCCTTATCTTCGAAGAACAATAATAAACCTCTATAGCCGGGCTATAACCATATGTGACTCTGATCCTGAATTTATCGCTTCTCACGCCAAGACATTTCTCAGATACAATGATAAAACCGGCTAATAACGAGAAACATTTATTCTTAAGACTCACGATCCCCCTAGCCTTAGAACCTCTATCAGCATCCCATAAACCAGCCAACCAAAACAACCAATAATCACACAAAAACAACCCCCCACACAAGGATTTGCCGGACTTAACCGGAGACCTCACGGCACGAGCTGGCGACGGCCTTATGCGAGGGCCTCCCTGCCAAATAAATCTGAAAATCTAATAGTCTTACGTGCCAAGTTTGATATAAAATCTATGTATCTGGTACAACATATTTCGGATATATATTCTCTTGCTTTCTTATAATATTTTTATCTTCGGGTCTGTTCCTATTATGTTTCTAATTAATCTGGCATCTATTAATGCTTCATTTATATTTGAATATGCTATACGAAGTCTTATCTTATTAAAATCTATAGATCCATCGCCGTCTGTTCTACCTGCCAAATAACTTAAGGCATTTTCTTTGTCAGTTATATAGTTTAACAAGTCTCTAGCGACATTATTTTAATCTTTTTAAAGATCTTGAATTAACATATACTATATAATGCACACCCAGCAATTTTTTTTGTTGCAATAAAATTTTATATTCTCTGGCGGTATTAATTTCAATAACTGATGACCCACCAGATCTGTTGAACAGTGTTTATATAAATCGTCGCTACATGCTACGTAAACCTTTAGCTTAACTCTCTCCGGCGGATAATACTGAAGTAACCACTTTGTAAATCGTAGAATAAGCCTTTCATCAGTATTCGAGAGACCTACACTACTACCCCACCAATATCTATCAGCTAACCACAGACCTAATAAATATGGATCTATCCTCTCCTTCATCTCTAAAACACCTAAAACATCAAAATGATAATGATCATAAAACGTGCAGGGAGAGCCCTCTATGCACCTCCTCTCAGCGCGTCAGGCAAGGTCGTCAGCCTGGCCATCATCCTGCTGTCGCCCCCGGTAAGATTCCCGGCGTTGACTCCAATTGAGCCGCAGGCTCCACCCCTTGTGGTACCCCCCCGCCAATTCAGGGGGAAGTGGGAGCTGGGCGGACAGATAAAGAGAATAAAGACAAAAAACAAGCCTAATTATCATCATTTCATCTCGCGAGATCCCTGCTAGGCATACTAATTCCTCGTTTATATCACAACATCTTAGAAGCCTAAAAGAGCTATTTAAGTTTATGCGCCCAGCTCCCAACCTCCCTTTCCTTTAAGTTTCAGCCTTGCGGCCGTACTCCCCAGGCGGCGGGCTTAACGGCTTCCCTACGCCACTGGGCGGGCCCTAAGCCCGCCCAACAGCTAGCCCGCATCGTTTACAGCTGGGACTACAGGGGTATCTAATCCCCTTTGAGCCCGGGCCAGGTCGGCTTGGTGAGGTGAAGTGAAGATGAGAGGGATCAAAAAGAGGGGTTAATACACGTGAGCCGTCGTAGCCCATAGAACTATAGCCGAGCGTCTGTCGCACTCCATGGCGTTTTGCTGTGTTTCAATATATTAAATCTTACGCAACGCCGACCTGGGCCCGGTTTGCTCCCCCAGCTTTCGCCCCTCACCGTCGGGCGTGTTCCAGCCGGGCGCTTCCGCCACTGGTGGTCCTCCCGAGATTATCGGATTTCGCCCCTACCTCGGGAGTACCCCCGGCCTCTCCCACCCCCAAGCCCGGCAGTATCACCCCCAGCCCACGGGTTGAGCCCGTGGATTTCAGGGGTGACTTACCGGGCCGGCTACGGGCGCTTTAGGCCCAGTAAACGCCCCGACCACTCGCGGGGCTGGTATTACCGCGGCGGCTGACACCAGACTTGCCCCCCGCTTATTCCCCCCGCTCCTTGCACGGGGGAAAAGCCGTCCTCATCGGACGGCACTCGGGGTGGCCCCGTCGCGGTTTCCCGCATTCCGCTAGGGCTGGCGGAGTTACCCACCAGCCCTATTTGCGGAGTATTCGAGCCTGCTGCACCCCATAGGGCCTGGGCCCTTGTCTCAGTGCCCATCTCGGGGCTCCCGCTCTCACGGCCCCCACCCGTCTTCGGCTTGGCGGGCCGTTACCCCGCCAACTACCATGATGGGCCGTAGCCCCATCCTCGGGCGAACCACGCCGGGTGCCGGGCGTGGTTCCTTTGGGGGAGGGGGCCTTCCAGCACCCCTCCCCTGTGGGGGATTAGCCCCAGTTTCCCGGGGTTGTCCCCCTCCCGAGGGTAGGTTGGCCACGTGTTACTGAGCCGTGCGCCGCGCCCCAGCGGGTCCCTGGGGCGCTCGACTCGCATGGCTAAGCCCCACCCCGATAGCGGTCGGGTCCGGCAGGATCAACCGGTTTCAGGATGCGGCCGCAAGGCCGCTCCTGGGGGTTGGGTTTGTTCGGGCTTCTTCCCCTTTCCTGGTGGCTTGGGTGGATCACCCCTCAGGCTCACCCCGGGTTTGCCCCGGTGGTGTTTCTGAGGGGCTCATGAATTTTATTGAGCGTGCAGTAGGTTCCTCGAAGCCCCCTTATTTAAGCTTTATCCCTTGATTCACCATGTCGCCTTGGCGGTGTAGTGTTTATATTCCGGGCCTGTTTTTAAGGGTTATGGGCGTCAGGATGATTGATGTTTCGGCTAAGGAGCCTATTTACAGGGAGGCTTGGGTTGAGGGCTTGGTTAGGCTTAAACCCGAGTTGGCTAGGGCTGTTGGGGATTCCTGGTTCATAGGGCTTGGTAACCTGGCCACCTCAATATCAGTATCAGCCATAATGGCCACCAAGAGGGCTTGGGAGTACATACCACTTCTGCACCCAATACCCATAACCAACGTTGACGTTAAGCTAACCCACGGTGAGGATTACGTGGGCCTGAGGTTAAGGGCTAGGACGGTGGCCCAGACTGGGGTTGAGATGGACGCCCTCTTCGGGGCCTTGGTGGGCTTGGTGACGGCTTGGAACGTGATTAAGGCTAAGCACTGCGTCTGTGGGCCTAATGGGGATTGTAGGGTTGTTGAGGAGGGTGAGGAGACTGGGGGCTTATCATTCAGTGGGATTGGGGAGATTAAGGGCATTGAGGGGGTTAGGGTGATTAGGAAGGTTAAGGGGGCTGAGGCCAATTTAGACTCAAGTGACCCTGCAGTTGCCAACACCGCCAAGGCTCCACCGGTGGTTACACTCTTCGACGCCTCAAATGAACCAATGTACATTGGTGAGGCCGTGGCCAGTGGTTTCATTAAGCTTAGGCAAAGCACCGTTGAGTTGATTAGGAGTGGGGGGTTGGAGAAGGGTGACGTGTTAACGACGGCCCAACTAGCAGCCTTAACAATGGCTAAGAGGGCCTGGGAGCTACTACCCCTAATCCACCAGAATTACATAACTCACGTGGCCGTTGGTGTTGAGGTTAAGGATAATGGAGTCTACGTCAGGGTTAACACCAGGAACATTTCAAGGACCGGCTCAGCCATGGAAGCTTTGATGGCCGTTGGCGCGGCGCTGCTGACGGTTTGGGACATGGTTAAGAAGTATGAGAAGGATGCTGAGGGCCAGTACCCGGACACCGAGATAAGCTTCATTAGGCTTGAGAAGGCGGTTAAAACACCTGTGCAGTAGGTTTAAACAAAACAAAGGCACTAATTCAGTATAGTATTATAGTAATTAAATTATATTGCGTAGTACGGCTGCTGCGTGGGGGATGGTTTGGCCTGCTGAACCCCCTGCTGCCTAACCCCCTCCACCGCATCCTTAATCTTTGCGTAATCCTTACCCACTATGATTACCCTAACCCCCTCATCAGCGACCCTCAACTCGTCGCCGACCTGAACCGTGTACTCGCGGCTCAGCAGCACGCCCTCATAGACGTTGACAACCATCACCTGCCCCACGACCCTGAGTGAATCATACTCGTACTGCGTCATGATGGGTGGGTGCTCCTCAGCCCCATCATTGGAGCTGCCCAGGTAGAGGGCTTCAATAACCTTAACCCTACCGCCACTCATGGGTACCTGACCAATGACTTGGGTTATTGGCTTGTCACCAACGTAATCAACATTAACGTTAACCCCCCTCTTAACGTACCTGGTAACCTCGTTGGTAACTATGCTTCTAATGTTCTCCATAGACTCAATCCTCCTGGCGAACAAAGACATACCGCCAAGCATACCTAGAACACTGAACCTAGGTTTAAAAATACTGGGTTAGGGATAAACCGTAAGTTAATTAAGGTGCCCCAGATCCACGTCGACGTGGCCAGTAGTGCGGTTAAGTTGTCAGTTGGGTTAACGTACGTTGGCTCCATAGCGGCGGGCGCATTCTCAACGGGAGTTGAGGTTGTACACTTCTTCACCTACTTCGGTTCACTTGGCTTGTTCAGCGTAGTAATTGCCGCCGTATTGTTCACGCTCTTCCCGATTATTGGGCTGGAGTACGCAAGGTTAACGGGCTTCTATGACTACGGTAGGTTGGTTAAATCACTAATAGGTGAAGTCCCCTACGTTCTCTTTGAACTGGTCTACGTGGCGCTCGTGGTCCTCTTCATAAGTGCCGTCATGGCTGCTGGTAGCCAACTTTTAACATCAATACTGGGCTTTAACCCATACTACGGCTTGGCCTTAATGTACCTGGTATCGCTACTCATAGTTATCCTTGGGAGGAGGGGTGTGCTTAGCTCCGAGGCCTCATTAACCACGGTTAAGGTGTCCATAATAACGCTGGCCACCTTAACCATAATATACCTGTCCTGGGGTAGGGTGACCTACTCGATGAATCATGTGGTCGACCCCTCAGGTTGGCTTCATAATCCACTGGGCTTCATTGAGTCACCGATTCTTTACGTGAGCTACAACCTAGTGGGCATCCCGGCAATGGCCAGTGTGGCCCAGGACTTGAGTAGCAGGAGGGATGTTGTTGAGGCATCGCTGATAGGCGGCTTAACATTGAGCCTAATGATTACGCTGGAGTACTTGGCTACACTGGGTTACTACAACTATGCCACGAATCCAAGTTACCCCTTCGCCAACCTACCCATCTACTACGCCTTAGTGTACTCAAGGGCCCCCTATATCCTTGTGATCCTTTACGTAGTGTTCCTCTACATAGCCCTCCTAACAGCCCTCGTGGGTAACATAAACTCAATTACCTACAGGGTTGAAGTCGCCTTGAAGGGTAGGCGTAGCGTTAGACCTGCGGTAACAATCACCGTGTTAACCGTAGCCACCTTCATAGCTATAAGCGGCCTATACAACATAGTCTCAGTTGGGTACACGTACCTCTCATATGCCTTCCTAGCCTTATTCACAGTACCCCTAGCCTCCGTGGGTGCCTACAGGGTGTTCGTCAGGAACCACTAAAAGACCTATGACCCTTTCCCCCTTTCCTTGGCTTCATCGCCGTTTAGCATGCTTCTTAATGCCTTGGCTAACTCATCCCCAAGCTGCCTTGAGTTGGACTTCATTGATGCGTATATCTTAGAGGCCTCCTCCTCAAGCCTCCTCCTAACGGATTCAGGCACCTCCCTACCTGAGCCTATTAGGGAGAGCATGGACTCCATCCTGCTCCTGAAGTTCGGGTCTATTAGCGTTGGTGCGTACTTGGATAGTGAGGCTATGAGAGCCTTACCGAGCGGTGTCGGTATGCACTGCCCCTTAACAATCTTAATGTACCTCCTCTTGACGTTGGTATGTATGTGGTCCTGCATGGTTGCATCCGTGCCTATTCCATACTTCCTCATCAGCCTAAGGAGCTCCGACTCACTTAGGTATGGTGGAGGGGTTGTTTTCCTCTTAACAACCTTAACATCCTTAACTGGGACCTGCTGGCCAACCCTTAAGCTGCCCACTGGCAGTGGGTTAACCTGTGGCCTTTCGAATGGGTATATTGAGAAGTAACCCTCCTCAATAATCCTAAGCCCACCGGCCTCAAAGAGTACACCACCGGCCTCAACGGTAATCCTCTGCTCCTCCACTAGGGCTGGGGGGCTTAGGGTTGCTAGGAAGTGCCTAACCACGAAGTCGTATATGACCCAGTACTTGAAGTTCCTGAACCTGGCCATGACCTCAGCCTTATCTGCAGCCTTAACGGGGTGTATGGGTGGGTGTGCATTGTCACTGCTCCTACCGGCCGTTGGCCTTATGCCCGAGGCCAGCAGCCGCCTTGAGTACTGCCCATACGTTGTCGTTGAGGCCAGTGCCTTAACAATCCCCCTGAGGTCTAGGGTTGGTGGGTAGATATTGGTCTCGGTCCTCGGGTACGATATGTAGCCCTGCCTGTAAAGCTCCTCTGCAATATCAAGAGTTTGCTTACTCCTAATGTTGAGGAACCTGCTGGCCCTCCTCTCAAGTTCAACAGTGTCAAGTGGCTTGGGTGGATTCACGTGAACCTCCTTGGCCTCAGCAACCTTAACAATGGCCCTGCTGGCCTCCTTAACCCTCCTGAAGACTGCTTGAACCTTCCTGAGATCCTTGAACTTATCCACGGACTCTAGGGTCACCTCCCTGCCGTTGACCTCGATCGTCAGCTTGATCTTGTAGTAGATCTCGGGCTTGAAGTTCTCTCTCTCCAGGGCCCTTTGAACAACTAGGTTAAGCACCGGCGTTTGGCATGGGCCATAGCTTAGGAATTCGCCCCTACCTAGGGGGGCCTTGCTTGACCTGGCGCTTAGCGTTAGTAACCTAGTGAAGGTTGCCCCATACTTAAGGTCGAGCACCATCCTCGTGAACACCTTCCTAGCCCAATTAACGTTGAGGGTTGTTAGCCTACTGAAGGCCCTCCTAATGTCATCTCTTGTTATAGCTGAGAACAGTACCCTCCTGAACCTTAGCCTTGGGTTCCTCAACCTGGCCACCATCATGACCTCGTAGGCTATGGCCTCACCCTCAACGTCTGAGTCTAAGGCTAGTATGAGCTCCCTGGCCTCCTTGGCCAGTTCAACCAGGGTCATTATGTATGGCCTATCCTGCCACCTAATGACCATTACAGGTTCAAGCTCAATTAACCTACCCGGCTCCACACTACCCCAGTTGTTGTAGGTGTCCTCGAAGTCGAAGTCAAGTATGTGGCCCTTGAGGCCCATTGAAGCCCAATACTCCCCATTAACCTTGAAGAAGTACACTGGGACATTGTTAATCTTCCTGGTTGAGTAACCACCGTCAGCTAGGTACTGGGCTATTGCCTTAGCCACACTATTCTTCTCAGCCACAACTAGCCTATCCACTGGGGTTAGCCAGCCGAAACGTTTAATAAATCCTTCAGTGAATTTGAGGTGATTCAAATGTCCAGTGAAAGGAAGCCGGATGAGAAGAAGCAGCCGCAGATACCCCCACCACCGTTGACACCGCAACAAGCCCAGGCAACTACCCCACAGGGTCAGCAGAGGCAGGGTGAGCAGGTTAACCCAATAGTACCCCCACCCCCGGTGGCTCAGCAACCTCCCCAGCAGCCTCAATACCAGCAGTTACCCATGCAGCCACCCACACAACAAAGGCCGGTTATACCACCCACGCAGCCTATGCCATACCCACCATCCCCGTATTACCAGCCTAGGCCGCCTCAACCCCAGCCACCCATGCAGTACCCCCCATACCCAGCGCCCATGCCCCCCATGGCCCAGCAACCCATTATTCAGCCACCACCCATGGTTAGGCCTGAGGAGCAGCTATCAGTTAGCGGTGATGTTCATAGGGCCTTCAGGTACGCTATGATAGTCGGCGTACCCTTGGCCATTGGTGGTGTTGTTGTTGCCCTACTGGCGTCCCTAGCGTTAAGCATACCGGCCTACGTATACCTGGTGATGGGCGTGTCGATAGTGCTACTGTCGCTTGCACTGATAATTACAAGTTACTCGTGGTTCAGGTCACTTAGGGTTATTGAGAATGAGATGAATAAGCTTAGTCAACGCATAGCGACCCTACAGCAGGTTAGGCCACCAGTTCAAACACAGCCGAGGATGCCTGCACCTTCGCCGATGCAGCAGAGGTACGTTATGCCACCGCCAATGCCACCCTACATGCCGCCACCTCAGCAGCAAGGCAGTTCAAGCGACACCACCAGTGATAATGAGGATTACACTCAGTGATGGCACCTTCAAAAAAATATTAGGCTGCATTGATCTCTGGCGAGGGGTTTTTAACCCCCCTCTTAGGGTTTAAGAAGTAGAAGTTATGGATGCGCATAACACAGCGGCTGACGACGGGGATAATGAGTTGATAAGCACGCTGCTGCTGTTGCCTACTAGGGTGTTTGAATCGCTGGTCTCTTACCCCATTAGGCTAAGTATCATGAATTCGCTTATAAATGGCCCATTAACGGTCACTGATATAGCATCTAGGTTGAGGTTGGCTAAGGGTGTTGTGCATAGGCACTTGAAGATTCTTGAGAAGATGGGTTGGGTAACAGTGGCTAGTGATGAAATAGTGAGGATACTTAACTTATCGAGGGAGGCTAATAGGGTCTACTACATGCTGTCGTCACTAATATACTTCGGCTATGATGTGAACTTCGATGGGTGCGAGATTCAGCTTAAGATTAACAGTAAGTACGTTGCCTTCGCCGACTCCAGGAAGGGCGTGTTGATTGTTAAGACCCCAACGGCAACCTATGGGTGTGTTAAGTCCTGTGGAAATGGCGTTGAGTGCATTAACTGGGCTCTTAAGGTTTCTAGGAAGTTCAGGATACAGGTTAACGTACCCAACATTAATATCAACGTTGATGATGCATTGACTCAGTTGTTCCATGGGATACTGGTTAAAAGCTTCACGTCACCCAAGGCTAAGCTGCCGTTGATTAGGATAGTTGACTTGAAGATTGACAATGTGTATAGGCAGTGGTTGGGAAACCCAATAAGGGTTAATAGTAATGGTAGTGGTCAGCATTAGCCATCTACTTAACCTCCCTATCCTTGTTTCTCCTCACCTCAACAACATCACCAAGGGTTAACTCCCCACCTCCTGATTCACCTAGCTCAGTCTCAGTCTCCTCGCTCTCAACCAGTAGCCTAACCCCAAGCACCTTCTCAATCCTCCTGGCTAGGTTAAGGTCCGGGATTAACTTACCATCTTCAATATTCTTAAGCGTACTCTCCTTTATACCCAACATGCTCGCCAGGACATCCCTACTCATGCCAAGCCTACTTCTCGCATCCCTAATAACCTCACCGTAGTTTTCAATAACCTCATACCTCTCTGCCTGTGAAACATTAACCTCATTACGCCTCTTAACGGGTTTAACTGGTGTAGCCGCCCTCTGTCTAGGCTTAACCACGGTTTGCCCACCTTGAACCTGCTGAATAACCCCAGAAAGAACCCTAACACCCTTAACGTTCGCATAACGCTGCGCACAACGTTGGCATAGGTTTAAGACTGCGCCATCTATCTCCACGACTATCGGTTCACCGTTGATTTCCCTCCCACATATGTCGCAGGTTAGCACCATGGTTGCTTAGGTGCATTACTGCGTATTAAACCTTTTGTTTTAACAGGAGCATTGGCTGCATGTGTACTACAACCTTTATGCTAAAACTTAATAATAGTACCTAGCAATGCCTATATGGCTCAGGCCCAGGGTTTAGGCCAAGTGCTTAGGCACGTTGATGAGCTTAGGGACTTCATCATCGAACTGTATAGGGGCTTCATACCTATTAAGGCCCTTGCCCCTGAGAATGGTGGTGATGGGGAGTGGGATAGGGCTAATTACCTGCTTGGGGTGGTGAGGAGGTATTTCAATAGTGTTAGGGTTATTGAGGCCCCTGACCCAAGGGCTAGGAACGGGTCAAGGCCAAACATAGTGGCCCTAATCAACGGTAATGATGATTCAAAGACCCTTTGGGTCATAGCCCACATGGACACTGTACCCGAGGGTGATAGGTCGCTGTGGAGTGTTGAGCCGTATCAGGCTACGGTTAAGGGGGATTTAATCTACGGTAGGGGTGTTGAGGATAATGGACATGGTATAGTTGCCGGTGTGGCCGTCGGTAAGGTTCTCCATGACTTAGCCGTTAAGCCACCCATCAACTACGGCTTAATACTGGCAAGTGATGAGGAGGTTGGCAGCAGGTATGGGATTAAGTATATTCTTGAGGAGGAGAGGGGCCTAATAAAGCCAAGTGACTTAGTTATTGTGCCCGACGCGGGAAGTAAAGATGGATCTATGATCGAAGTCGCAGAGAAGGGTATACTTTGGCTGAGAGTCACTGTAACTGGTAGACAGGGGCATGCAAGTATGCCGGCATCAGCCCTAAACGCCCATAGACTCGGCATGATGTTGGCTCTTAAGATTGATGAAACCTTGCATAGTGTGTTCAACGCTGAGGACCCCATGTTCACACCCTCATCATCAACTTTCGAACCCACTAGGGTTGATAAGAACGTAGATAACATTAACACCATCCCAGGGAGGCACACGGTCTACTTCGACTGCAGGGTACTACCAAGGTACAGCCTTGATGAAGTATTAGCCTCCGTAAACAAGGTCGCCGAGGAGTTCTGTAGTAAATACTCCTGTGGATTCAGCATAGAGGTGGTGAATAGGGATGACCCATCACCTCCAACAGACCCCAATAGTGAGGTAATTCAGCGGTTAGGCAAAGCTATTAAGATTGTAAAAGGTGTTGAAGCTAGGTACATGGGTATTGGCGGAGGAACCTATGCAAAGTACATTAGGGCTATGGGTATACCGGCAGCTGTATGGATGACCGCTAGCGATACAGCCCACATGCCCGATGAACACATTAATATTAATGACGTGTTGAGCGATGTTAAGGTGATACTAGCGTCAATACTAATGTAACATTCTAAGCACCGGCAATGCCACCATTAAGGCAATGCTTTAATTAGGCATTAACTAACCCTATGCATGAATTGGTGGGAGTTAACCTGGCCCGAGTTTGAAAGGGTTGATAAGACAGTTGCACTATTGCCCACCGGCATAGTGGAGGCCCACGGCCCCCACCTACCCCTCGGCACTGATGCATTAATGGCAACATACATAGCCGAGGAAACCGCAAGGAGGACCAACGTTCTGCTGTTACCCACGGTTTGGTATGGGAACACGTACGTCCTAGACAAGTTCCCTGGCACAATCTCGATCAGTAATGAAACCCTCTACAGGCTTTACCTAGACATATTCAGGGAGGTGGCCAGGAATGGTGTTAAGTACCTGGTGGTTGTAAATGGACACGGGGGTAATGTTGACGCATTAAGCATGGCTGCTAAGGATGCGGCTAGGGAGACTAAATTAACGGTAATACTGGTTAATTGGTGGATTGACCTAGCCAAGGAGACTAGGAGGAGAGTCCTCGAGACCCCTGAGGGTCACGCGGCTGAGGATGAGACCAGTGAGGTTTGGGCAGCTTACCCTCAATTGGTTAAGGCTGTCCCAAGGGATGGTTCCGCTGATGAGTGGGTTGAGGTTAGGTTTAGGGTTTACGGTAAAGATGCATACGCCATGGAGTACACGAAGGCGGTCCAAGGGTACCCATCTAAGGCAAGTCAGGAGAAGGGTAGGGCAATACTTGAGGCTTCTGTTAATGAACTCACCCAGCTCATAGAAGACTTAAAGAAAGGTAAATTACCGGTTATAAAAGTTAAATAAGGCAACGTATTAACCTAGGCCACACGTGGAGTTTAAGTTAATTGAGGCTTAATAATTCACTGTAACTAATTGCACCAAGACATCTTAAGACTGCTTTTAAGTTTAAGGTGATGCTGCCTTTATCGGCTTCTCAATAGCCGCGACTTCAATTCTTTGGGGGACCTTGGATATTGGGCTTAGGCACCTTGGGCATCTACCACCCCAATACTTGGCCACGTCTTCCGTGCTCTTGAGCCTATCACCACTGTAAAGTATGAAGCCGCACCAGCGGCATACGTATTCGATTGCCATACTTCACCAGCTTTTTAACTAACTTAAAAGCATTACCGTTAAATTATAATATCCTTATAGATATAGTGTAATAATTCAATTACCAGGAATAGAATAAATTATTTGCAGTTTAGAAAAAGAATAGGCCTCATGTTAATGAACAACACCCTCCAGTCACCCCACCAATCATCCCTAAACACCGCCGATACGGAGCCCGTATCCACGCTAACCCTATAAGTATTACCTAAATCAGACTTAACAATACCCATTATTAAAGATGCTATGGGTTGGTAATGGGAGACTATGATGGTGTCCTCCTTGATGCTGTTTAAAACCCTCATCATCCTCATCAACACTGACTCGGCCGTTTCACCACCAGGTGGTGGGTGCTTAAGTGGATTCCTTGAGTAATCTAGGAAGGGTTGCCCAATATCGTTAATCCTCTTAAGCTCCCACTCACCCATATCAACCTCCCTAACATCATCATTAATGATTACTTTGGCGTTGAGCTCCTCAGCCAAAATGCTTGCTGTCTCCCTAGCCCTAAGCAGTGGTGACGATACTATATAATTAATACCCCTAGTCACGCTTCGTATGAACCTTGCAGCGCATAGAGCCTCCAGGCGCCCCCTTTCGGTTAATGGACCGATGTTGACATCTCTGCTCTGCAGTATCCCCTCCTTGGTTAGGGTTGATTCACCATGCCTCACTAGGTAAACGACAACCATCAAATGAGCCACATTAAGCCTTTATTAAGTATAACGATGCGAAAGGTTATTTAATCCAAGCCCTATAGTGGGTATTTAGCCCCGGTAGTATAGCCCGGTCAAGTATACGGCGCCGACCACCATTCCTAAGATCCCCCGGGGCTTCTTCCCGGTAATGCTCAGCGCATACTACACATCTGTTCATTGCTGTTCCCTTTACGTGGTGACGTGGTTAAACATTTAAGTTCCTCATCATTAAACTGCAGAGGTCGCGGGATGCCGGCTAACTTACCCGCCGAGGCTAGGGCTAAGTGGCTTAAGGTGCTTGAAGCCAAGACCCCTGAGGAGAAGTTGAGGGCCCTTGAGGAGTTCCTAAGTTCAGTACCTAAGCATAAGGGTACCGAGAACCTTGTTCATTGGGCCAGGAGGAGGATGGCGCAGCTTAGGAGGGAGATTGAGCTTAAGAGGGAGAAGGAGAGGAGTAGGGGTGGTGGGGGTTTTAGGCTTCACGTGGAGAAGAGTGGTGATGTTCAATTGGCAGTGGTGGGCCCACCCATGTCGGGCAAGAGCGCACTACTCAAGTGCCTAACGGACGCTAACATTGAGCCTGACCTCATACCCTACTCCACGGTTGAGCCAGTGCCCGGAATGTTCATTGAGGATAACGTGTACTTTCAACTGGTTAAGGCACCATCAATCAGCCTAGGCAAGGAAAGCGACATGAATGACATTGCTATATCCATAGTTAGGAATGCCGATGGCGTACTGCTGGTTTTAGACTGCCTTAGTGGTGACGCTAAGTGGCAGTTTAACGCCATAAGCGAGATGATGCTTGACGACGGCGTGTACCTAGTTAAGCCTAGGGGTATTGTTAAGGTTGAGCCTAAGACTGGCATGGGGATTCAGGTTATCGGTAAGCTCGTAGGGGCTACGCATAGTGACATCGTTAAGCTGCTAACTGGGTATAGGATATATGGGGCAGTGATTTACATAGATGGCGAGGCGACGCTGGATGATGTTGAGGATGCTTTAATAAGGTCACCCGTGTATAAGCCAACAATAATAATATTCAATAACCACGATGCATGCCGTGAAGGCTTAACCAATCTAAATGTACCTATAATACCGGCTAAGCTAAGTGAGTGCATTATCAATAGGGCTGTGCTTGCCGAGACCATACTAAGGCATCTTGACTTAATAAGAGTCTACACTAAGGAGCCCTGGTCAAGTAAGCCGACTGATAAACCATTCATAATGAGGAGAGGATCAACTGTGGGTGACCTAGCCCAGAGGATACATAGTGACTTGTTTAGGAATTTTAAGTATGCCAAAGTTTGGTCAAACTCCGGGTTCTTCAGGAGGGTTGGGTTAAACTACGTGCTTAACGATGGAGATGTGGTTGAGATTCACGCATGATTAACCGCAGTACTGATTATCAATGACCCCCTTCCCCGTCCCAGTGAGATGGGTTTTTCATTGTGGGGGTCTTGGGTGTTGCCTCGTCTGTTGTGGGGTTGGTGGTTTCGTCTCGGGGTGGTGGTGAGGGTGGGGTATCGCCCCACCGGCTCATCCAAAAAGCCCAAACCCCCTCTTGGGGGCACCAACCCAAGCACCAAGAAAAGCTAGGCAAAGGGGGAATTAAAATGTAACTAGAAGCAAAAATACTGGACAATAGGTTAAAACTTTAAACCAACCAAGAAACAACACCACCCCCAGAAGAGGCGAGGCTTGTCGTGTGTTGTCACCACGGCACCTCGTTCATAGAATTTTAAATAAAGCATACCCCATAATAACTTTACTTAGCTAATTTTAGAGAGGGTTAGGTAGGTTTAAGCTTATCTCCAAGCCACTTAACTATGGTGTTGATTACGTTAACCCTAACCTCATAGTCATCAAAGGTGTGGCCACTCTTATCCAGCAGCATCAATGTCTTATCACTGTACTTAACCCTACTGTGGAATTCAACAGACTGCTGGTAGGGTACCGCCTGGTCATCCTTGGAGTGGATTATTAGTATGGGTACGTTGACTAGTTCAGCTACCCCCATGGCGTTTGAGTTAGCCAACCTAAGGACATTACTCAATCTCAACCTATATGGGCCGAAGTAAACGTAGTCACCCCTAGCCCCCTGCGACGCAACCCTACCTAACCCCGAGAAGTCTATTGCAGGTGAGAGCAGTACAAGGGCCTTGGGTACAGTGCTCATCCTTTCATACGTCTTCAACGTTATGTGCCCACCCATGCTTAAACCTAGGAACGCAACCCTACTCGAGTTAACAAACTCAAGGCCTAACGCGTACTTAACCATGAATGCAGCATCCTCGAGGGCATTATCGATGCTGAAATCCTCGAAGGGGCCTGAACTATCCCCATGATTCCTATAATCAAACCTAACAGTGGCCATGCCATTCCCACAAAGCTCCCTAGCAATATCAACATAAAGCCTACCAGACTCAATATGCGTCCCCGTGAAACCATGAAACATGACGACCACAGGGTACTTACCAAGGTCAACTGGCCTATCGATGATACTGAAGATCCACCCATCACCCAGGTTGATCATTGAGGGGACCTCAACACACCTCATGATTATTACCTGGTCTAAATCCTTTTTAAGCATTAACATTCAAAAGTTAAGCCTAGTAATTTAATCGAACCGGGTGCTATGGATGTATAGTCCATATGGATATATGTAACATGGCATTATATCTAAATAGATTCTACTAAATGTCAAGAAATTGACTCTATTTTCATTTACGTGTAGCTATATTCCACAATATATTTATCATTATCATTATTTAATTAATTAAGTATATTTTATATAATCCCATGAATTTTACATATTTTGTAACTATATATTGCGTATTGCTGCGTAAAATTTATAAGGATGAGTTGCAATTTATTTTTATGGCACCTAAAACTACAGTATCGGTAATAAAGGCTGACATTGGGGGCATACCTGGGCATGCTTGGGTGCACCCAAAGATCCTTGAGTATGCCAGTGGTAGGCTTAGGGAGGCTGTTAAGAGCGGGTTGCTTATTGATTACTACGTGTTTAATGTTGGAGATGACATGAGCCTACTGATGACTCATGATAAGGGTATTGATAACCCTGAGATACATGGATTAGCTTGGAACATATTCAAGGAGGCCACTGAAAATTACGCTAAGAAGTTTAAACTTTATGGAGCAGGACAGGACCTGCTTAAGGAAAGCTTCAGCGGCAATGTTAGGGGGCTTGGGCCCCAGGTGGCTGAGATGGAGTTTGAGGAGAGACCGAGTGAACCATTAATAGTCTTCGCTGCCGATAAGACTGAACCCGGCGCGTATAACCTGCCCATGTACAAGATTTTCGCTGATCCATTCAACACCGCAGGCTTGGTAATAGACCCTCAGATGCATGGTGGATTCAGGTTTGAGATAATAGACGTGTATGAGGGTAAGGTCTACCTGCTTGACGCACCTGAACACATATACTCCATACTGGGCCTAATAGGAACACCAGGCAGGTACATCATTAGGAGGGTCTATAGGAGGAGTGACTTAACCCAAGCCGCAGTGGTGAGCGTGGAGAGGCTTAACCTAATTGCGGGTAGGTACGTGGGTAAGGATGACCCAGTGGCAGTGGTTAGAGCCCAACATGGCCTACCGGCGGTTGGCGAGGTCCTTGAGGCCTTCGCCCTACCGCACCTAGTTGAGGGTTGGATGAGGGGCAGCCACACTGGGCCATTAATGCCAGCCAAGTTCGTCAGCATAGACCCAGCTAATAAGATAGCCATGGGGCCTAAGATGACTAGGTTCGATGGGCCACCTAAGGTTGGCGCCTTAGGCTTCCAGTTGCACGATGGCTATCTGGAGGGGCCGGTGGATATGTTTGATGACCCAGCCTTCGACTTAAGTAGGCAGGTAGCAGCCTTCATAACGGACTACATCAGGAGGATGGGGCCAATAATGCCACATAGGTTACCCCCGGAGGAGATGGAGTACACAACACTACCCCAGTTACTATCAGTGCTTAAGCCAATACCCGTTGAGGAGTATGAGAAGAATAGGATGAAGTACCTCAGCGAGAAGGTCACGGCAACGGTCTCAGTTACTGGAGGGGGCAGTGGCGATTAAGCCACGCATAGGCCCCCTTCATTCTCTTAAAATGGTAATGTATATTCATCTAATCAATGTTCAAGTCTTAGAGTACTGATTAAGTCTCGTAATTAGTTGAAACCCTACCCTTACCTTGACGCTGCATTTCATTTATCACTGCCATTGCCGGTTATCAAACTTGTTATATCAATGTTAATCATACCCCTGATAATGTCTTCAAGTCTGCTGGCACCCTCAACATCAGCAACGCTAAGCACCATTGACGAACCGCCGTTGCATGATTTAACTGGGATTATTCTCCACGGCTCCCTGGCATACTTAATAGCCACGTAAGCTTCCCCACCAGCCCTATTGGCGAACTCAATAAGCCTATTAACCTTATCACAACCTATGCTTATCGAGGATGGCTTAGCCCTATACTTAACCTCAAGTATAATAACCCTACCCTTGAACATGGCCACCAGGTCTGGGGCAAACCTGCGCCTAACACCACCCCCACTGGCTGGGGCTCTAATGACAGCGAAGCCTAGGCTCCATAGCCAGTTGGCTAATTCCCTCTCATAGCTAACCCCCCTACGCCCAAAAGGCATAACGCCTTACTAGCTCAGCACCCTTTAAGTTTAATAGGTAACGGGTGGCTAAGGTAACCTGAAAGTTACCCTACCTCCCTTATACTTTAAGCCCTATAAGTTGACCTTACCTGTTAACCAGGTTTAATGAAATCGTTAAGCGGTTTACTGTCCCTTGGTATATTTATCTTAACTAACCCATCGTTGAACAGCACGAGAAACTCACCCCTAGCCAGCCAATTCCCAACAGCCTTAAGGTGCTCATCAACCTCACTTATTAAGGCAGCCCTATACTGCCTCGCATCAACCTCAATCCAAATTTCAAGTATCTTAAAGCTACCGAAGTGGTACAGTATGGGGACAAGCGTATAATCATGCTCCCCAGGGCCAACGTAATCCATAACCCTAATGGCGTAGTCATCGTTAAGCTTAGCCACTATAGTATTCTCAAGAACCTCCATTAACCTGGCAAACTCATCAGCATTAACCTCACTGCTCACTCTTTAAGATTGGGTGTGTGGGTTTATTTTTACTTATTGGGGTAAAACTTAAAAATAGGATAATTATCCCACTACTCCATGGACTGGAGGTCAACGGTACTAACCGTGCTGGTGGTTGTGCTGGTGGTTGCGGTAGGTTACTTAGCCTACAGGGTTAACCAACCGGTGCAGGTTAGGGTAACCGTGACATCACCGGTAACCACAACTGTAACCACCTACATTACAACAACAGCCACTGCGCCAGCCTCAACCAGCACGGTAACCACAACCGCATCAGTAGTAAGTACTGTGACGGCAACCACGACGGCCACTGTAACGTCCACCTCAGTTTCAACAGTAACCTCAGTAACAACAACCATCACTACGCCTCCACGGCAGGTTAGGATTGCATCCCTTGACCCGGCGTGCTCCCAAATAATCTTCACCCTCGGCCTTGGTGACGAGGTGGTTTTACTGGACACGTACTCAAGGCAAATCCTAACCTACTTCAACGTAACCATACCACCCAACGCGACAATACTCACCTCAATATGGCCAGCCCCATCCATTGAAGCCGTGGTTAATGCCTCACCCACAGTGATTTGCTACGACCTAGGGTTCTACGGCCCATCAACACTAGCCTCCTTCTCAAGCATAGGCATACCCATAATCATAATAAACGGCACCGCCGACAGGACGTTCCAGCAGATTGAGACAGACGCATACCTGGTGGCCAAGGCCCTTGGGGCTCCTGAGAGGGGGCTTAAGGTGGCCTCGTGGATGAGCACCGTGATTAATTCCGTCACCAGTAAGGTGTCGGGTTTAAGTAAACCCACCGTCTTGTTCATGGACTGGAGCAACCCGATATATGCACCATCAAACCTAACCTTCATTGGGTATGAGATAGGAGTTGCAGGGGGTTTAGATGTGGTTAACACCACGGTGCCGTGGCCAACGTTAACCCCAAGCCAAGTTCTGGTCTACGACCCAGACTACATAATAGCGAGCGACTTCATGGGCAACTGCTCAGCCACGTTAGCCGCCATAATGCAGATACCTGGGATAAACTACACCAAGGCCGTTAGGGAGGGGCATGTTTACGTGTTGGGTAACTTAGCCACAAGCCTAGTTGAGGAGCCGGGCCCATTATCAGTGTACGGTGCTGAGGTTATTGCGGCCATACTTCACCCAGAGGCATTCGGGTTGAGCAGTGTGCCTCAATGCATAAGCAGTGAATGGGTGTTGAGTACGTTTAAACCTACGTTACCGGGTTGAGGGTGTTGCACTGTGGTTGGTAAGGTTAAAATTAGGTATGTTGGCCTATTCCTAACCCCAATACTCCTAGTGGTGGGTTTAATCCTGAACCTGATTCTCGGTGAGGTTAACGTACCATACACATGCCTGGTGACATGCAACCAGGTTAAGTACAGGATCATCATACTTGACATTAGGCTCCCCTCAACGTTGGCATCACTGGTGGTTGGCTACGTGCTCGGGGTCTCTGGGGCTGTGATGCAGGGTGTGTTGAGGAATCCACTAGCCGAGCCCTTCACCACGGGCATAGCCAGCGCAGCGGTACTTGGTGGTTTACTGGGCTACCTACTGGTGCTTGTGGGTGGGTTAACTGGCTCATACTCAACCCTAGCCATACCGATACTAGCGCTCGTGGTTGGGTTATCATCCTCAATTGTAGTAGTTATGCTTGGCTCAAGGCTAGGTGTCATTGGGTTGATACTAATGGGCATATTAATAACGTTACTATCCTACGCCGCATCAATGATAGTGATGCTAATGATAGAGTCAATAAACCCAACGGCTTCAATCCAGCCCCTCTACCTGCTGTACGGCAACCTAAGCGGCGTGCTTTGGTGGCAAGTGTACGCAATGTTAGCCTCAGCGGTGCCAACAATATTAATAATCATCTACCTATCCAGGTACATTGACCTACTGATGCTTGGTGACGACGTGGCTAAGGCCAGCGGCGTTAACCCAGTAAACGTCAGGAGGATCCTAGTTGCCTTAACCTCAGTACCACTGGCCGTGTCACTGGCCTTCACTGGGATAATAGGCTTCGTGGGTATAATGGCACCCTACGTGGTTAGGCAAATGACCGGTAGAGGATCCGGCAGCGTTGTGGTGCCTTGGTCAGGGTTAGTGGGCTCCTTAATACTGACCTACTCGTACCTAGCCTCAAGGATAATGATTAAGGGTTACGTGGTGCCTATAACGGCCGTAACCGGCATAGCCGGCATACCACTGCTCATGTGGATGATAGCCAGGGGTGGTTTTGGTGCATCCACCTGAACCCCTGGTTGAGTTTAAGGACGCCTACATAGGCTATGGGTCAAGGGTGGTGGTTAGGGGGCTTAACCTAACCGTGTCCAGGGGAGGTTTAACCGTCCTACTTGGGCCTAATGGCAGCGGCAAAACCACAGTGATGAGGGCCATCTTCGGCTCCGCCAGGGTTGTTAAGGGTGTGTTGAGGGTTAATGGCACGGTCTCGTATTCACCGGCGGAGGTTGATGGACTAGTTAACCTAACTGTGCTGGAGACCGTTAGGACGGCTAGGAGGGGCTATGCCTGGGTTAACAATGAGGATGCCGTTAAAGCCCTTAGTGAAGTGGGTATGCTTAGTAAGGTTAATGCCAGGTTGAGTGAGTTAAGCACTGGGGAGAAGAGGCTAACCATGATAGCCAGGGCCATAGCCAGCAACGCCGATTTAATACTCATAGATGAGCCAACCGCCAACCTAGACCCTGGGAATAGGCATAGGGTGCTTAAGGTGATACTAAGCTTAATAACACAACACACAGTCATGGTTGCAACCCACGACGTGGACCTAGCCCTATTGGCAAACCAAGTAGTCATGCTGAGGGATGGCAGCGTGGTTGATGTCGGCCCACCGGTTGAGGTAATAACCGAGGAAAACTTGACTAAACTATACGGCGTAAGCGCCAGGGTAATGAGGAATGGCGGTGAGGTTCACGTGGTATTCCCAATGCATGAGAAGCCGTAGAGCATGAACCTAAACCTTAAGACCTGTAATTAACCTAAATAACCTTACGCCATACCCTGCCTTATTTTCACGAATCCCATGAAAAGCTTATTAGGACCTTGGAGCGTGATGCATGTTTAATATGGTTGATGAGTGCCCTAGGCTAATTTTGAGAAGTAGGCGTGCAAGGGCTTTAATGGCCATGCCCTTCGCAATATCGATACCTAGGGAACCTCCAATTTCAATATTGACAGCTAGAGAACTGTTCAATGACCTTAAGTTAAGGGTGTTAACTACGGTTGGTGATGTAGTGACCAATAATGTCGCCTCCCACTGGAGGAACCCGGACTTAAGCATCGTTGACTTAAACACCAGGAGGGGTGAACAGGTCCAGCAGCGCTTCATCAATGACACCGTGTATAGGGTTAGGAATGAGAGGGGTACCTTAAGTGATGAGGCCTTTAACACGGTTAAAAGGGCCTACGGCACCGTGCTTATGGGCGGTAGGGCCACTATAATTGTTGATGGAGAGGAGGATCTACTGGCTATACCAGCGGTCCTAGAGGCTCCAGGTAACACCGGTGTATTATATGGACTTTATACAGGTTACTTGGTTCTGATTCCTGTGGTAAATGAATATAAGCTTTTAATGCTTAAACTGTTAACTCTGTTAGACCAGGATGAATGTGAAACCCTACGTAATAGCCATAGCATCAATAACAATGGATGGGAAAATAGCAAACCCGTACGTGAGGACTAGGTTCACCTGTAGGTATGACCTTGAGAGGTTATTTAAGGCTAGGGATGAGGTTGATGCAACAATAGTTGGTGCCCAAACCGTGATTGATGTTGATGGCACGTACACGCCTAAGTCAGGTAAGCAGATACTCAGGGTACTTATAGATGGTGCCTTTAGGGTCCCCCTGGAGTCCAAGTTCTTCGCCTCACCAGCACCGGCGTTAGTGGCTGTGACTGAGAAGGCCCCAAGGTCTAAGATTGAACTGGCCAAGAAGGCCGGCATAGAGGTTATGGAGTTTAATGGTCAAGTTGACATTGAGGCGTTGCTGGGTAAACTTGGCGAGAGGGGTATTAGGAAGGTTCTGGTTGAGGGGGGTGGTGTGGTGTTTTGGCAATTCTTCACGAAGAACCTGGTGGATGAGGTTCGGTTAACCGTGGCGCCGTTCATGATGGGTAGGGGGACGAGCCTAATTGAGGGTGACCCACTGAGGCTAAATCAATCACCCAGGTTTAAACCCACCAGGTGGTACCTGTGCGAGTGCGGTAGGGAGGTTGTTATACACTATACAAGGGAGGAGTAGGAGTTAAAAATCCTATTTAAACCCCATTATAAGGCAGTGGTCACTGTGCCGTTTACGTTCAGGTGCATGCCCAACTGCGGCCTATGCTGCAGGTTAAGCCCAGTGACAGTACTACCACACGAGGTCTACCTGATACTGGATGAGGCCGAGGAGCTTGGGGTAGAGGTTAAGTTTAAGGTTGGTTACACAATAGTTGACCTTAACAATAAGGTAACCCTAGCCCTCTCATACCTAATGCTACTCAATGAACATAACGAGTGCCCATTCCTGAGAAACAACAAGTGCATGGTCCACGACAAGTATAAGCCATTAACATGCCGCGCATACCCATACCTACCCAGGATAATAAGGTACTCCTTAGATAGGTTAAGCAGAACCTTGACCTTTGAGGTTAAGTACGCTGCATCAACAATATGCCCAGTGGTTAAGGAGGGGTTAAGCAACGGGTTATTAATTAAGCTGAGCACTGACCCCAACTTAGCCAGCCAAATCTTTGTCAACGAATACCCAGCAGCCATGGAGATGATTGAGGCCAGGAGGGTTTACTCAGATTACTTAACGTACCTTTGGAGGATTGGTGAAGTGGACCTGGTGGAGGATGATGGGTCCTATAACTACCCTGTGGTCAACTCCTTCTGGTTCATAAGGAGGTACTACCCGGACCTAACTATAGGCAAAATCATCAACGTGAGCAGGGCAAGGGAGGGCGAGCCCAACGGTGGCCATTAAGATACAGTTATAAAACCTTAGACAAAGGGCCTTAGGGGGTTAGTATTGCCACACCAGGCCTTAAGTTAATCAGGGGGCCCCAGGGAAGGCCTAGGAGTAGGTGGGCTTCGTTCATAGAGTGGTTCAATAAGGTTATCATTGATGCGGACGTCTACGACTACAGGTACCCCGTTAAGGGTGCATACGTTTGGAGACCCTACGGGGTGGCCATTAGGCGTAACGTGGAGTCACTAATACGCAGGCTGCATGATGAGTCTGGGCACCAGGAGGTGCTGTTCCCAGTCTTCATACCCTACGAGTTCTTCTCAAAGGAAAGCGAACACATTAGGGGGTTTGAGAATGAGGTTTTCTGGGTTAGTAAGGGCATGAGCGGTGAGGAGCGCCTAATACTAAGGCCAACGAGCGAAACCGCCATAATGCCCATGTTTAAGCTTTGGATAAGGGACCACACGGACCTACCCTTCAGGGTGTATCAAATCGTGAGCGTCTTTAGGGCTGAGACAAAGATGACACACCCAATGATTAGGGTTAGGGAAATATCAATGTTTAAGGAAGCCCACACTGCCCATGCGGATAGGGAGGATGCTGAGAGGCAGGTTAGGGAGGCTGTGGGCATATATAGGAGGATATTCGACGAGTTATGCATACCCTACCTAATAAGCAGGAGGACTGAGTGGGATAAGTTCGCTGGGGCCGTGTACACGATAGCCTTCGACACGTTAATGCCGGACGGCAAGACAATGCAGATAGGCACAGTCCACTACCTCGGTGAAAACTTCTCAAGAGTCTTCGATGTTGAGTACCTTGGTAAGGATGGTAAGATGCATTACGTCCACACGACCAGTTATGGAATATCAGAGAGGGTCATAGCGTCCATGATAGCCATCCACGGTGACGACAGGGGTATGCTGCTGCCGCCTAGGTATGCTCCAATTCAGGTCGTAGCCATACCCATAATGTACGGTGAGGACCAGGGTATATTGAGCTACGTTAAGGAGGTTAGTGGCGAGTTGGCTAGGGCTGGGGTGAGGGTTCACGTTGACGATAGAAGGGATAAGACACCTGGCTGGAAGTACTACTACTGGGAGCTTAAGGGGGTGCCCATTAGGCTTGAGGTGGGTCCAGGCGACGTTAAGGACAATACTGTCACATTAACAAGGAGAGACACCTTCGAGAAGTACACGGCACCAAGGGGCAGTGTGGTTGAGGCGGTTGAGGAGTTGATGAGGCTCATCGAGGATAACATGCGTAAGACAGCTTGGGAATGGTTAAGGAGCCATGTTAAGAGGAGCAACAACATTGATGAGGTTAAGAGACTCCTAAACGAAGGTAACGTGGTGGAGGTCCCGTGGAGTGGTGACGAGGGGTGTGGGAAGAGGATAATGGAGTTGACTGAGGCTGATGCATTAGGGACACCGATGGATAGTGATGAGAAGCCAAGTGACTTAAGGGACCTAGCCTGCAGTGACAGGAAGGCTGAGGCTTGGTTGAGGCTATCCAGGAGGTATTAGGTCATAGACTCCGCTTTGGTTGTAACCAAGCACACCTATCACGTACATTGAAGCTGACCAAACCAGTGGTGATGTTGATGGAAGTGGGTTACCGTAGTTAGGATCTATGGCCTCGGGTAGTAGACCGTATTCGGAGTGGTTCACAGCCCAGTTGAGTATGTTTAAGGCAGCCGTGTAGTTACCGACCTCCTCGTAGTATAGGGCTAGGAAAAGCGTGGTTATGACCCATGGGGGCTCCTCGCCGCTGCTATCGTAAAGGTAGGCGGCGTAGTGGTAGATGTCACCACTGTACCTAGCTAACCCACCAACCCTACTATCCCACAGGTTATTGATTACGCAGTCAACGGCGTTAATGGCTCTACTGCTTAACGGGTTGATTAAACCGTAGTCTATGGGTAGTATCACTGATGAATCGTAGGTGGTGCTAACCGGCGCCAGTGTAACCTGGGTCTTACCTTCGTAAAACACCTCACTGGGCCTCAACGCCCTAACGTAGCAGCCACCTATGTAGAAGTACCCTTGCAGCGTGCCATTAAGCCTATTAATCATGCCCAATATCCAGGTGTTGTTAAGGCCTAGCTCACCGTAAAGCCTATAGGAGGCCAATAGGCCGTCAAGGTCCATTGCCTGGGTCCAGAAGTTGTAGGCGTACAGGTCCTCCCAGATGCTGAGGTCCTGGGGTATTAGGCCACTGGACATTATCCTCCCGTACTCCCAACTCAGGGATTTGTTCAACGCCGGTAGTAGCTGCATTATGAGGGTTTTGTTGTGGGTTAACTGGTAATATTGGTAGACTCCTATTTGAAACAGCCCAATGCTATCGTACTCGGGTATGCCATAGCTATAATCAGGTTTGCCATTGAAGAAGCTGTACCTGGTGAACCACACCCCACTGGAATTCTGGGCCTCAGCCATCCACAGCCAATACCTGGCGGCAGACTCATAATGCCCAGCCCCCTGAAGCGCCATGGCGTCGAATGATGAGTCCCTAACCCACGTGTATAGGTATATTGGCTCAGGTGAGGCTGCGAAACCACCCGTTAACGGGTTTTGACTGTCCTTAATTAGGAGGAGGCTTAGGTAGTACTCACCCAGTAGACACCCCCCTAGGTTAGGTTTCCTGGACTCCAATAACCACGTCTCAACCCTCTTACTGTTAATCGCTAAGGCCTGCGTTAGGCTAATTGGCCTGACGTCGACGGCTAATTCAAGGTAGTTGAACCCAGTGCTCTTAACCACCACCTGCACAACCTTACCCACCGTTGATACCGCTATTGATGAGTTGGGTGAGTAGACTGTTATGTTGGGCTCGCCGATTATGGCAACACCACCGCTGGTGGGGCTGTATGTGTAGTTCCCAGAGACCTCAATTACGTAGGTTAATGGTACTTTTGAGTTCTGTATTATGAAGATTAACCCACTGTAGGGGGGTACCATGAACTCCAGCCACCCATTAGTCCCATTAACAATCAGCGTGTTGTTCAAAGTCAAGTAGGACTCACGGACGCTGCCTATGTTATCCACATATAGGCTAACGTTAACTAGGCCAACTCCACCAACCAAAAGCCACCTTATGGACGTTGGCATGGTTACCAACGCACCACTTTTGCTTAACCCAAATATTGGGAAACCGGTCGACACCAGGATACTCATGTTAACCCAGTTACTGAGGAGCATGTATGATGGGGATGGCGGCACCGCATAGGGCAACACCGGGCTAGCAACACTATTAACGGCGCAGCCGCCACTTAACCTAATGCCTACCGTTGAGGCATGGGGCTTAAGGTGAATGATGATAGTCATTAAAGTGATGATCGCCAAGGCAACTACAACCACAGCTAAGGACACCCTACCCCAACTCACCATAACGCCGATAACTACCCATGCCTTAATAAAAATTCGCAATTTACACGTCGTAACGGCGATTTACGGTAATGCTGTTAACCAATTAGCCGGGCTATAGATAAAGATAAAATAGAGGTAGTACCTCTAAGCAACAGTGCTTAGGGGTTTCAGGAGGATTCAATGTACTGAGGAGGAGTATTATGACGAGTTTGGCAGGGAGCTTGACATACCCTACTACGTTGAGGCTGAGTGTTATGCCAAGGAGTATGAGTGGGGTACAGCCACGGTCTCGGCGAGGGACTTGGATGTGGCGGAATACTTTGGGGACTTGGTGCCAGTGTACCTAAACGTAGTTGGCTTCCCACCATTAATCGTGAACAGGATTACGGAGGATAATGATGGGTACGATGCAGTAATTGAGGCTACCATTAATTATGGAAAGGCTAGTGTAATCTACGACTCAGGTTCAATACCAGTGGATTATAACCTGGAGATTGAGTGTAAGAAGGAGGAACTAGTTAAGTGCATTGACAACGTATCCTCATGGATAAATGACTACATTGAGTATTTGACTAGGGTCGCCGAGGATTACCTAAGGAGAAGTAAGCCTGAGTAGCTTGAGGAGGTTAGGTGCAAATATTACGTTGAGGAGGTACGGGTATCCCCCACCACCTGGAAATTGAGGAGACCAAGAGGCAGTTAAGAGGGCTTGAGGAGAGGATATACGAGGGTATTGATGAGGACAAATACCTCCCTGCGTTTCCCACCTAACGGTTTTACTGGTGTTTGTTGAGGTTTATGGTTATTGCCGGGTGGGTTGCGCCTTGCCGCCGGATCATTAGCTTCACTGGTGGGCGTTTGGGTCGGTTTACGTGTCCGTGAAATCTTTATAACTGGCTTTAAGGCTTAGCCCCTGTGGGTGAATCTAGGGTTAAGGTTACGTTGAGGTATCATGAGTTTGCCGATGGGAGAATTGTGATTAGCCGTGATGCATTGGCTACACTTAAGAAGGCTCACTACGGGGTTTATGGACACGCCACGGTTGAGCTTTGCCACTGGACTAAGAGTGCACTGACGGGTGGGCCCAGTTGCTATAAGGTTAAGTTCTACGGTGCCCCAGTGGGTGGTTCGCATAGGTGTGTTGAGATGGGGCCTGTGGGCATGATGTGCAGTAACAAGTGTATCTACTGCTGGAGGCCCTCCGAGTCCTTCGACCCATACGAGCCTGGTTACGGTGAGGTTATGAGCCCTGAGGAGCTCATAAACGGCGTATTAAAGGAGAGGAGGAGGCTCCTCTCGGGTTACTTTGGGCATAGTAGGAGTAGTAGGGGGAAGGTTCTCGAGGCCCTTCAACCAACCCACTGGGCCATATCGCTATCCGGGGAGCCGACCATGTACCCCAGGCTCCCTGAGTTAATTAAGGCCATTAAGGCCCTGCCCAACACGAAGTCAGTTTTCCTCGTCACCAATGGCCTATACCCTGAGATGATTGAGAGGCTCTGGAGGGAGAATGCCCTACCCACCCAGCTTTACCTAAGCCTAAATGCCCCCAATAGGGAGTTGTTCTATAAGATAGCTAACCCAGTTATCCATAGGGATGATGCCTGGGAGAGGGTTTTGAGGAGCCTTGAACTCCTCTCAAAGATACCCACCAGGACTGTGGTTAGGATCACGTTGATTAGGGGTTGGAACACCATGGAGGATTTAATTCCCCAGTTCGCCGAGGTTTTGGGCATTGGGAACCCACACTTCATAGAGCCCAAGTCCTACATGAACCTTGGTCACTCGGTCTATAAGCTGACCAAGGACAACATGCTTAGGCATAGTGAGGTTAGGGAGTGGAGCATGATGCTGCTTAAGGCATTGAGGGATAAGGGTATGGACTACGTGTTCATGGATGAGGACCCCAACTCAAGGATAACCGTGCTCCAGAACATGAAGAGGTACGTTGATAGGTGGATTGAGAAGCCCACTAACCCTTAGTGTAATTCTCAAGGGCACTCATTAGGTAAGGATTAAATATTACGCCGAAGGTTGGGTCATTCCAAGCCCAAATGCCTATGTAAACCGGGTGTAGTTGGCTTGTTAACTCGCCAAGCACCTGATTCATGTAGACTGCCGGTGCGGTGCAGTTCCAGGTGGGCTTCCTGGTCCAGCTGGCTGGTTCAATGTAGGCGTACTCGTCGCAGTACCTGAACCCAACCTCACCGACGAGGAGGTTGAAACCGGCGTCCTTAATCGTCTTTAGGTTGCTCATTAGGTAGTCTGGCACCTCAACGGTGTGGTTAACGTACCTGTAGTCCCAGATGTCGTAGCCGACCAGGGTTAGGTTAGCCTCCCTAGCCAGGGCAAGCACGTTATCGGCTGATTCCCCGTCACTGGCGTAGTAGAATAAGCCGGCCTGGGGGAATTGCTCCCTCAACTCGCCGTATATCTTAACCATGCTTGCTCTGCAGGTGGAGTTGGCAACGCATGCAGCCTCCTCACTGAAGCCTATGTAAAGCCCTTTGCCCGTTGGGTCAATCCTCTTCAAATCATTGATGATGAACTGGGGTAGTTCAATGTAGTTCAGCGTCCCCCTCCACTGGTATGATGGTTGGTAGATTTCGCAGAATATGTTTATGAATACCGGCCTATCCTCATTGACGTACTGCTGGATAAGGTACATGGCCCAGTTTATCCACGGCATGGATGCCCCAGGGTCATTACACTGGTAGGCTAGGACAACACCAGGTGTCGCCCAATTAGGCACTGTGAAGTTCCCAGCACCCCAGGGCACAATCCACAGTACCAGCTTTGCCTTACCTGTAGTGGGTCCTGTTGAGGCTGGGTGGTGGGTAGTTAGCATAAATGCCACTGAGGCTAGGGCTATTACGGCTACCCCCAACGTCACCCATGTCCATTTATTAACCATATTTAATTAACCGTGGCCTAGGCTTTAAAGGATTCATTCATTGGCTTGGCTCAGCTGAGAAAGTTTAATAATTCAATTTAAGCCTGGGCAACCCGAGGTAGGTTAACGTCATGGTTACTGTTGAGGTTCTTGGAGGTGGTGGTGAGGTTGGTAGGATGGCGATACTTGTTAGGGGCTCTAGGAACACGGTGCTGCTTGACTACGGGGTTAACTTCGACGAGGAGGGTAGGCCAATCTTCCCACTCCACGTTAGGCCAAGGGACCTGACCGCTGTAGTCCTAAGCCACGCCCACCTGGACCACTGCGGCGCATTGCCCGGGCTCTACGTGAGCTCAAGCCCACCGCTATACACAACCCCCCTAACAGCTGAGTTGGCTGAGTTGATGTTTAGGGATGCGGTTAAGCTGAGCGGCTACTACCTACCCTACGAGGAGGAGGAGATTAGGAATGCCCTAAGGCAGGCCAAGCCGGTTAACTTTAACGAGGCCGTTGAGTTGAACGGCGACTCCCTCATGTTCCTGAACGCGGGTCACGTGCCGGGCAGCGTGATGACTTTGATGAGCATTGACGGGTATAGGATACTGTTCACCGGGGACTTTAACCTAGCCTCCAGCAACCTCCTTGATGGGGCGGACCTGTACAACGTGCCCAGGGACATCGACCTCGTCATCATGGAGGCCACCTACGCCGGTGGTACGCATCCACCCAGGGAGAAACTTGAGGAGGAGTTCATTAAGGCAGTTAAGGAGACTCTTGAGGAGGGTGGGTCAGTGCTCATACCGAGCTTCACCATTGGAAGGACCCAGGAGCTTCTACTAACCTTAATTAAGCATGACGTGACTGAGGTGCCCATATACGTGGATGGGCTTGCCAGGGTGGCTAATAGGGTGATTAGCAAGTACCCCCAGTTCCTAAGGGACCCAAACCTGTACGCTAAGGCTATGACGTACAGCACGGAGATTATGGGTAACTACTTCAGGAGGAACGCCCTAAGGGACCAGGCCGTGATAATAACCCCAGCCGGGATGCTTAAGGGTGGCGCAGCCGTGTACTACCTAAAGAGGCTTGGTGGCGATAGGAGGAACGCCGTGATACTGCCAAGTTATCAGGCCCCAGACTCCCCCGGCTATGATCTACTCACTAAGGGTGTTGTTAGGGTTGATAATGAGGAGATTAGGGTTAACGCAAAGGTCTACTGGTTCGACTTCTCAGCCCACAGCGGCCTGGAGGAGCTGGTCAACTTCATAAGGTACTTCAGCGAGGGCACAAACATACTGATAGTCCACTCAAGCCCAAGGAACGCCCTAAGGCTCAGCGAGCACCTGGAGGGAAGGAACATACACGTAACCTTGACCACGGGGGAGGCCTTCGAACTTTAACGGTATAATCAACTTAACTTGCATGAATCCTAGCGGCCCCGCCGGGACTTGAACCCGGGTCCTACGGCTCCGCAGGCCGCCGCCCTATCCAAGCTGGGCCACGGGGCCTGTTGGACGTTGCGGCTTGAGCCTAATTAAGGTTTACTGCGTGGATGCCGGGTCAGCCGGTTTATTGTCTTCACCTTTCATTAAAAAGACCCGTAGCTCATCACTGGTTAATGATTGCTGCGCCTTGTTTTAAGGGTTATCCTATGAGGCTACTTGGGCTTGATTGATCTCCTGTACGAGCTTCATTGGTGTGAATCTTTGTTCAATGCCCTGGTTCCTAATGTTGGCCATTATCTCGTCCAGCCTGTCCTCAATCTCCTTAACCCTCTTCTCAATGTAGTTTATGAAGTAGTTTATGCCTATCCTCACGGGTAGCATTAATGGGCCCCTTAGGTAGAATTTGTTCACAATGTCCCTGGCCCAGTAGACCGAGTGCCTAAACACAACCCTGAGCAGCTCAATGTGCTCTGGGAGTAGGTTGTACCTATACAGCCACCCCTCCTTATCAGTCCTAATGTGGTTCATGGGTACGTAGAACAGTGGGACCACTAGGCTCCTGTATGGCCTAATCCTCTCAATGAGCTCAATGGTCTCGTTAACGTCATCAGCTGTTTCACCAGGTAGGCCAACTATTATGGTTAGGGCCGGTATTAACTTGATCTCGTGCATTATGGATAATGCATCGGTGACCACGTCCCACCAGTTCTCAATCTTGTAGGGGGCCGCCTTACCTGGCATAATCATCTTGGCTAGTCTGCGGGAGCCAGTCTCAAGCCCCACCTGGGCTCCCCACCAGTCCTGGTTCTCATCCTCAATTATCTCGGCTATCTTACTCATCAACTTGCCCTGCATCTTCTCGCCGTAAAGCACAGCGGCCAGGGTTGTGTGGCTCCAGGCAACTGTCTTGTAGTACCTCTTAACTAACTTATGAAGTTCAATGAGCTTCTCCGGCTTGGGTATCACTGTGGGTGAGCCGTATAGTGGGACGTCCTCAGCGTGTATTAGGCCGTGCACGACACCATTCCTGACGTTGACCTTGAGCTCCTCCTCAATCTTACTCAACGGGTACCAGCGCAGGGCCCTCAATGTGACTGAGCAGAAGGCGCAGCTCCTCGGGCAGCCACGCCCAATCTCAACGAGCCCATTCACGGAGGCGCCCTTAATGACCCTTATCTCATCTATGCTTGGTGAGTCCAACCTACCCAGGTAGACGTACCTGGGGAGGGGCTCATTGTTGAGGGCCCTCTTGGCCAGGTCAACGACGGCCACGTCACCCTCCCCATCGAAGACTAGGTCAATCCCATAGTAGCTAATGAGCTCCGGGAAGTATAGCCACTGCCATGCTGATGGGCCCCCCACGAATATCTTCAGGCCGTTTGTCTTCTTGGCCTCGTCAATGTAGGGCTTCAGGTTACTCATCATCTTCTTGAATAGGTAAGCATTAAGCGGCTCCTTACCCACAATCACGGCCCAGGTTGATGAGGGTGGGTTGAGGCCGAAGTAGTCGTGGTGGCTCAGCATGAGTACCTTGGCGCCGTTCTTAATGTACCTGGGCACGTAATCGGGGTCTATTATGGCTGCCTTAAGGCCTGCGTCGATTAGGGCTGCCTCAATCTTCCTAAGCCCATACGGCGCCTCCCTGGGCCTACCGAGCCTATCAACCTTAGGCTTGGGTGCAGCCAGCCACACGTGGAACCACTCCGAGAGCCTTTGGAATGGGCCGAGGGAGACGAAGATTGGGCCAGTGGTTAGGAAGCCTAGGAATTCCTTACCGTGGTGGTTAGTCATCAATGACCTATCCGTGGTTAGGACGATGTCGAGCCTCTCATCCCCCTTAACCATTACGAGTACCTAAACTGCTCCTTTAAATACTTTGCAATAACCCAGAAGTCCCCCCTTCGGTGTTGGGTTAGGTTTTTAAATAAATATTTAAACCTACATAATGAACAGACTTTAACCAGACAGCACCTGGCACTGCCCAGGTTAACCCATTGACGAAGCCGTTAAATAGCCGGGGCGTTTATTTGCGTTGAGTGCGCTGGCCATGATTGGGAAGGGGGTTGTGGCTAAGGGGAGGTTCTTCAGCGGCGTTAAGAAGCCTGTTAGGGTGATCTCTGGGGTTACGCCAATAGCCGTAATGACGGCGCCACTACCGTGCCCGGGTAGGTGCATCTACTGCCCAGGTGGCCCACAGTTGAACACCCCCAAGAGTTACCTACCGGACTCCCCAGTACCCCTCAGGGCCTCTAGGGTTAACTACGACCCATACATGCAGGTGGTCTCCAGGGTGGCTCAGTATAGGGCTATGGGGCACCCTGTGAGTAAGGTTGAGGTGATAGTCATGGGCGGCACCTTCACTGCACTACCGCTCAACTACCAGTACTGGTTCATACTCAACGTCTACAGGGCCCTCAACGACTACCCGGTGTGGAGCAGTGGTTCACCGTCCGGTGACTTGGAGGTTGAGGAGTTGAGGAATGAGGATGCTAGGGCTAGGGTTGTGGCTTTAACCATAGAGACAAGGCCCGACTTCGCCTATGAGAAGCAGGTCAACTGGATGCTGAGCTACGGGGCCACCAGGGTTGAGTTGGGCGTCCAGTCAATATACGATGATGTGTTGGCAAGGGTTAGGAGGGGTCATGGAGTGGCTGAGGTGGTTAAGTCAACAAGGATCCTTAAGGACTCGGCATACAAGGTCTGCTACCACGTAATGCCCGGGTTACCGGGCTCAGACCCTGATAGGGACTTGGCGATGGTTGATGAACTGTTCAGTAACCCCGACTTCAAGCCGGACTGCGTTAAAATATACCCAACACTCGTCGTACCGGGGACTGAGCTGTACGAGATGTGGCGTAGGGGGGAGTACAGGAGCTACGACACGGAGACTTGGCTAAGCCTACTGGCCAAGATGCTGGCTAGGGTGCCTAGGTGGGTTAGGGTTATGAGGTTTGGTAGGGATATTCCACTGCACTGGGTTGTGGATGGGCCCAGGATAGGCAACCTGAGGGAGGAGGTTTGGGGTTTCATGGCCAAGATGGGGCTTAGGTGCGTTGAGATTAGGTGCCGTGAGGTTGGGCACAGGATACTTGAGAGGGGTGAGCCACCGAGGCCCAGTAGGCTGTGGATTAATAGGATTAACTACGAGGCCTCCGGGGGTGAGGAGGTTTACCTAGAGGTCATTAACAATGAGGACACGCTCTACGGCATACTGAGGCTTAGGATACCTAACAAGCCCCATAGGCCAGAGTTAAAGGGTAGGGTGGCCCTGGTGAGGGAGCTCCACGTCTACGGGCCCCAGGTGGCCGTTGGTGGTGAGCCCAGTGGCTTGCTTTGGTGGCAGCATAGGGGTATTGGCAGGGCGCTCATGGCTAAGGCCGAGGAGGTGGCCCTCGAGTACGGTGCATTAAGGGTCTTCGTGATATCCGGGGTTGGGGTTAGGGGTTACTATAGGCTGTTGGGCTACAGGAGGTACCCAGGCTCAATCTACATGTACAAGGACCTTAGGAGAGCTAAACCCCTCAATTACGACCTAGGCTCAAGCCGCAGCGATGAGGCCACGGCCGGTGAGCAGTATTACATACAGGGCTAGTTGAGGTGGGCTCATGTTCATTGAACTACACCTAACAACCAACGACCCAGAGGTCCTGAGGGCCATGGCTAGGATGGGGTACGTGGCCGCGGCCTCAATAACCAGGGTGAGGGATGAGGAGGATAGTGGGCTACTGATCATGAGGAAGGTCCAGGGGCCTAGGCGTGGTGGCTGGGGGCAGTTCACAGTGAGCTACGTGGTTGGTAACAATAGGTATGCCCTAAACAAGTACATAACAAACGACAGGGTTGACGTAGTCACCATACTGCCGGGCCGGGAGTACCCGAGTAGAAGGCAGTTGGCCATAATGGAGGGTGAGGGTAAGTACATTGAACTTGTCCTACTACCCTTCCTCAGGATGGGGCTAGTAAACGACCTTGTTAAGGTAGCCTCGGACGTAATGGACTACTCCACAAGGGCTGTGCTGTCGCTTGGGGTTGGTTCAATGGGTGACTTGAAGAACCCCATGGACGCCGCGGCGCTGCTAGGCATGCTCACTGGTGATAGGGGCTACTGGGTTAGGGCCGTTAAGGATAACCCAATGGCCCTAGTAGTGGATTCAATATACAGGAGCGGCGTATGCTCCTAATCCCCACTATCGGACTCGTAGAGGAGCATCACGTACCTGAAGTCCTCATAATTAGGGCTATTGTTGAGGGAGAGTAGGTTAGCTACACCAAGCTCGGCAATCACGGACCTCAGGTTCATTAACTTATGCCTCCTAGCCAACATAGCCCTAGGGCTAACAGCATCAACGCTAACAAGGTTAAGCAGCATGTCAACGAGGAGGTTAAGGTTGTATGAAGGACTCGGCTTAAGTAATCTCCCAAGCCGCTGAATAAAGGCTAAAACACCCATCAACACTGTAAACGCTGAGGGGATTAATAAACTTTAACTCGATATATAGTGCTATTGGGGTTAAGGAAGCCAACTTAAGGAGCCGTGAGGAGAAAAGCTAATAAGGTTGTTAGGCAGGAGTTAGGCGTTAAGGCCCCGGTAGTGTAGCCTGGTACAACACGCGGGCCTGTGGAGCCCGTAACCCGGGTTCAAATCCCGGCCGGGGCCACCAGAGCAATAAATATTGAAGTAATAATTATGTATATAGTCAGACAAATTGAAAATGCAATATAATAATTTTAGTTTAAATAATGATATAAAATATTTAATATAAAAATGATAGAATTAGCTTAAGATAATAATATAAAGAGTAAGTTATTTAAATCAAAATATAACTAATTTATTTCTTATGAAGGAAAGAAAGGATGAAAGCGAGAGATTAATAGATCAATTAAAGATCCTGCAGTATTATGGTTGGCCAAATGAGATTTATTCTAAGCATTTGAAGGAAATAGATATATATGATCCACATAAGGAGACTTACGAGGTTGAGGAAGGTAAGGTTAGGATTTATCATGCATTTAAAGAGGTGTTGATCTCGTACTATACCGGAATAGCCATAAATGTTATACATAGGCGGGTATCTGGAAGTACATGCTTCGTAGATGCTACGGCAGGTATAGGCATTGTTCCCTTACTTCTGGAGGACAAGGTAATACCGATTTTTGGTTCCGCAGTTATTCCACTCATAACTCCCACATTAGGTGAAAGATATTTCGGGAAGAAAGAATTAAAACCATTTAAAATGGTTTTCTTAATGGAAAAAGATATAAAACGTAGGAATATTCTTAGGAAAGTAATCAATGAGGTATTAGAAAGGTTGAGAAATATTAATATGCCAATGCCTCATATAGAATTTTATGACGATTTTAATAGTTATATACACCATATATTAATGAAATACAGAAATGAATGTAATTATTGGCTTGTCGTTATTGATCCTACAGGTACTGAGATTGAATGGAATGCTATGGAGACTTTGCTTAATGTTCGTAAGAATTATAAAGTAATCGTTGATGTTATGTTTAATTTCATGTGTGGATCGTTAAGGCGCCAAAAAGGCGAAGCTTGCAGTAAGAAACATAAGTTCGATGAATTCTTTGGTGATGAGGGATGGAGAAAGTGCTGCAATGAGAAAGGGTTTGGCGAATGTTTACATAATTATTACGTAGATAAAGTAAAGAGTTTAAATTATGAGGTTTATGGATCTTCGATATGGAAGATGGGAAATCCATGGCATTATCACTTTGATTTAATAATTTATAAACATCATAAAAAGTCTCATCCATGGATACAGCCTTATAGGAGTATATCAGAATACATTGTTAATTTACGTGAAGATGGATTATATAGAATGCTAACTAATGGGCTACTTATAAACTACATGCAAAAGGATCGAATGTAGGTAAGTCTCTTTCAGAATGCCTTATAAAGAATATTAATAACATTTAGTAATACTCATACCAATACTTACCATTTAGCCTATGCTTTTTTAAAAGTTCCTCGAATAGGCTTCCTACCCACCTATCCACCTCCCCATTAATAATTATCCTTTCGCCCAGTAACTGTTCAAGTCTTTTAATGTTAAAGCCTCTAACATGCAACATTTCACCAAAGACCTGGTTAACACCTATGCTTGCTAATTTCCTCATTAATGTATCTAAGTCTTGCTCTAGACTTGGTCTAAGCTTATTTGGTGGTATTATTGGGGCAATAATAACCCCAATCCTAAGCCCGTGTTCCTTGGCCTTCTTAAGCATCATAAGCCTAGCCTCGGCTGGAGACACATGAGGTTCAATAACCCGCCTGAGCGTCTCATTTACCGTAGCTATTGAAACTTGGAAGATAACTTGATTTTTGTATTCAGCCAATATTGGTAGCAATTGAAGCGCATTTAGGCTCCTCGTCTGAATTAAGAAATGTACACCATGTTTGAGGCCGGTCTCCAGGATTGCCTTTGCGTAAGGTAGAAGTTGCGGCAAAAATGGATCATGAGTTGAGGACATAAGTACTAGCTCATCACGCCACTTATGCCAAGGAGTCTCCTCAAGAGCTTTCTTAAATGATACTGGCTCTGGTATCAATAGGTATGTACCCCACTCTCCTTTAGTTTCAGGATACTTACCTGTGAAGAACCTTTTATGAATATTATCCACGTAGCAGAAGGGACAGGCATGAGTGCAGCCAATGGCAAAATTCACGACCCAGCCGGTGCTCAGCTCCTTTCCAACACCACCTCTACTTACGTCAGTTAACCTTGAAGGCTTAATAAGTGGAGCCCTTACTTTAAATTCGCCGGAAACAGCGTTACTAAGGCTAAGCCGAAATTGCACTGTAGCCCACTAAAAAATACCTCAGAATAGATGAGTATAAAAACCGGTGTCTACATTACCATTATATTTACAGTTCCCTATTCGTTCTATATTATTATGGTGTCTGGTAATGCTGTAAGAACTATAACTATAATGAAGTTAAATGGTAATAATATTATTCTAAAATTTTAAGTTACTATAAACCTATTTACTATTTAACTTGGGCAACTTTCTCACTAGATATATCACTGAGTGAGGTTAGGATTCTTGTTGGGCATTATTGGAGTTCTAAGCATGAGAAACTTAGGAGTGGTATTTGCGCCATGTACCTGGGGTTTGTTGTGGTTTGTGGGTGCTTCGTTGTGTGATGTTGGTCTTTTGTTTCAGTGATTCATGAATGCTTTAATGCAGCCTAATTGCCTCTCTGTTTGTGGCCTTGGATTTACTCACCCCATGCCTCACCGGTTGTAGGGGTGATGGTGGGGGTTTGGTTAAGTCGTTGGGCTCTGAATATGAGGTTACTCAGGTTGTTGGTGGTACTCGCCAGACGACGAATTATATCTACATTTATGCTGGTGATTGCTTTGTGAACATTAGGCGTCTACGGGGCTCTAGGCTCGTTTCAAGGATGAGGAGGAGGCGTAACATGACTGAGGAGGTGTATAGAGTCCCTAGGGATGTGCTTGATGGTAAGGTCATACTGAACCTCAGCTTCACGGTCAGTGGTCACTTCTCCGCAGAGACTTACATCACCAGTGGTGGTGTGGTTAAGCGTTGTGGTTGCGATTTGCCTGAGAGGGATGATGAGTTCGCATTAAAGGTTGCCTCAATATTCTGCCCAGTGGGTGATGAGCGGGATATCGTTAAGCAATACCTTGACCTAGTCCCGAGGCTGTCTAGGGAGACGATAGATGTAGTGAGGAGGTCTGGGGCGGAGGTGTACACTGGCAGTGCCGAGAGGCTGGGTGATGCGTTACGTAGGCCAGGCCTTTCCATCCTAATATGTATGGCTTCGCCAACTACACGGGGTAGGGTTCAATGCCTATTGGATAACATGGCCCACGTACTAGAGCTTTTTACGGCTGCTAAGGTGATTGAGACTCTGGATGCAGTATCACTTCAAGGCTGGTTCATTTGGTTTACCGGTAACACACCCCTAGCCACCGTTAGGTCTAGGGTTACGGGTAGGGAATACACCATATTCTACCAACCATCAATACTACCCCACACACTATCATTAATGGTTCCCGACGCCAAGGGCTTACCAAAGCACTTAGTCCCTGACATTGTTATTTTCGAGGGGAGTATTGGTTCTGTGGGTTGGGGCAAACTAATTGACCTGGTGAATCAGGGCAAAATACCCACCCTACTCATTGAGGTTAAGCTTGGCATTAGACGTGTTAAGTGGGAGGAGCCACAGTACGTTATCAAACAGGTGAATGAGTACATTAAACTCCTAAAGCCAAGAAGCACAGTACTAGTCTCACTAAG
>NZ_LCTF01000084.1 GCF_001663375.1 Caldivirga sp. MU80 | reverse complement strand
TGAGACTCCCTAGGTTGGGTGATGGTTAACTTATGGGTAATGCTTAAAAATATAGACCGTATAGGGGGATTCTTAGATTGGTATGGAATTCGGGACCCACGTGGAATACCTGGAATGGTAAAGGGGGCTAGGGCAAACTTGGTTAATAAGATTAAGGAGGTAAGTGATAGGGCCCGTTCAATATTAACAGGCCTTAGCCTAATAGACCCACACACTCACCTAGGCTCATCACTATCAAGCCTGGACATACTGGCAACACTATACCTAATGGTTAACGCCTTTGATGAGGATCCGTTGAAAAGGGACTACATAATATTGTCAAAGGGGCACGCCGCGCCAGCCCTATACGCAATCCTCTCCGAACTGGGTGTTATTAATA
>NZ_LCTF01000025.1 GCF_001663375.1 Caldivirga sp. MU80 | reverse complement strand
GCGAGCACAGCCTATTGGATAGACCAACCTCGTCAGTCCATGGACCCGGTGACAACATTGAGTGGCCAATACTACCACCGTTATTTAAGGAGGTTAGGCCGTGGAGTGATGGCGAAATTATACTGGGTACGAAGTTGGGATTGCCAGGTTTTGTCACGGATACCGGGGAGCCCATGTACCCGAACCTGATGTATGACTGGTTGTGGAAGTGGCAAATTGCACCTGGCGTTGGTGTCCTATACATGGCCAGGGGTACTGATGGCACTAAATGCTGCAAGGGTGAGCCCAATCCCAACCAGATAAAGATGTACGTGTACCCAGGCTTCATAAATGCAGCAGCCTACTCAAGCAGTGAAACATACCCGCCACCACAGAAGGTGCCCGTAACCAATGGAGTCTACCCACCTGGTGTATCACCAGGCACGCAGACAGTCGGTCATGCCTTCGCCTACTATGAGTTACCGCTGGAGATTAGGTACTATAGGCATGTGAATAAGGGCTACCTTGAGTGGGCTGCAAGTGTCAGCATGATGCCCTATGCTAAGCCCGTAATAATACCGATATACTCGGAGATAATAATGAAGTTTATACTGGCTGCCTACGGATTATGGAAAGGCAAGAACGCCTACTTCTACTACATGTACCAGAAGACTGGTGACTCAACGTACCTACAGTTAGCTGAGAAGAACAATACTCCGCCAAGCGATTGGTGGGGTACTCATGTTGCCCAGATAATTAAGCAGTTCTACCATCCACTACCAGTTTGGTATGAGCCACTTGACTGGATAGCATCAGACGGTTCACCGCCAAATGAATACCCACTGGCCACGCTAACCAGGAAGTCGAATCCTTGGTTCTACCACACCTGGGAGCTCCACCACCCATGGCTTAGGCAGATTTTGCCATACTCGATGATTTGGATGAACCCGAAGACGGCTGCCCAATACGGGATTAAGAGTGGTGATTGGGTTGAGTTAACCAGTAGGGGTGGTGAGATAGCTAGGGGGCAGGTATTCCTAACAGAGGCCATAGCACCAGGCGTGGTTGGCTACTGGAAGTCTAGGAACGCCAGGGCTGGCATGATGGCCCTGCCACCTAATGCAGCAGAGACTGTGAAGGGGTTCATGTTCAACGACATATACGTATACACCAGGGCCAATAGCCAGGGTGGTGTGCCCAATAGTCAGTACACGGTGAATGGCTTAATAAGTGCGGTACAGAGCGGTAACTACCCAACGCTGAACCTCGACCCATTCACCGGTAAGACTGTCTGGGGAGACCTTAGGGTGAAGATTGTTAGGATCGCTAATGATAAGCCATACTCAGCATGGGGCAATGCTGATCCGATAGTCAAGACACCGCCGAAGCTAATAGTTGGTAGTGAGGCTTGGAACATCAAGGTGTTCAACTACAATGCCTACAAGAAGCCCGAGGAGATGGGTATAAGCTGGTATGAGGTGAACTCATCGTGGCTGCAGTTCCAAGAGACAATAAGGCACTCCATGGGCTACTCCTTCAGTAGCGCTACGGCACCACCCTCTGATTCAAAATCAAACACGGCGGGTCCCAGGGGGAATGGTAATGGACAGGGGTGACCTGAATGGTCCAGTTAGCAATACTTACAGATCTAAGTAAATGCTTTGGATGCGCCGCATGCATGCTGTCATGCAAGGAGTGGCACTCCAGCGGCTGCTATGGCCCAATGACGGACCTTGACCCTTGGGGCCCTGAGCCAGGTAAGGGGCCGTGGTCCGTGTTCTTCTTAAGGGTGTTGCATGTTGAGGTTGGGGAGTTTCCAAACACGAAGACGTTTAGTGTACCCATAAGCTGCTTCCACTGCAGGAACCCAGCATGCACCACCGTTTGCCCAACGGGTGCTATATATAAGAGGAAGGAGGATGGCGTCGTCGTCATTAACTACGATGTTTGCATAGGGTGCAGGTATTGCGAGAACGCATGCCCATATGGCAATATAACATTTGACCCAGTGGAGGGTGTGGCTAAGAAGTGCGTCTTAGCCATTGACAGGATTTACGATGAGTCACTGCCACTGTATGAGAGGATACCGCCATGTGTCAGGAATTGCCCAGCTGGGGCTAGGATATTTGGTGATATGGATGATCCCAACAGCATAATATACAGGACGGCGGTGAGAAAGGGTGCTGTACCAATGGGTGCCGAGTACGGTACTAACCCACCGAGCCTATACATAATGCCAGGGGTACAGACCAATGAATCAACGCGTATAGTGACCAAGGAGGAGCCTGATGAATTCACCCTAAGGACTGGGGCAGCTGACTTACCAACAATACTGAGTAAGCTTAGTGGCGTTAAACCATCAGGTGGTCATTGTAAGGTTGAGAGTGTTGGTAACTCTAAGGGGTATGGTACATGAGCGTGGTTGAGCTAAGTAGTATTAAAAAGAATTTAGCTATTTCAAGGTCCATAATATACGACTTCTTATCATCACTCTACCTATACCCATATAATCTGGATGATTACGGCAAATTTGTTAAGAGCAAAATACCCGTGGTTAAGGATGCCGTTAAGGGTTTAGGCAGCATATACGACTTCAGTGAGCTTGTTGATGTAATAGCCTATGCGGAGCGGGTTAACGACTATGATGCGTTAACTGAGATAGAGGTTGACTTAACTAAGGTGGATTACGGTGTACCACCCTACGAGGGTTACATACATAGAGGTTACTTTGACGTGGGTGTTGAAGCCATGGTTAACTCCATATACTCGGAGTTCGGTATGGGCGTTAACAAGGGTTTCAGGGATCTTAGGGGTGATCACATAGTGGTTGAGCTATCCTTCATGAGTTACCTAGCCTATAAGAGTTATGAGGACTTCAAGGACTACGGTAGGTATCTTGACGCTGAGGTTAGCTTTCTAACCAACCACCTGGCTGTTTGGGTGCCCATATTCGTCACTAGGGCCCTTAACCTCAAGTTGAAGACGGAGTACGTTAAGGGTATCTTAAGGTTCACGAAGAGTTTCATTCAAAAGGATAAGGAGGTTCTACACGACCTAAGGGACCTGCCATGAGCGAGAGGGTAAGGATTATTAATGAGGAGGATTTAGGCAAGTTAAAGGAGGGTGATAACGCAGGTCCAATGGTTATCGTGGCTAATCAACCTGAGATAGTTAGTAGGCGATTGAAGTCTTCACACCCCATAAACTTATACGTGGTTAAGAGGGGTGATGAGAAGAGGCTATCGGTTTTAATAGCCCAGTTAAGGGTTAGGAGGGTTAACCCAGTTCCCATAACCGAAGATAACGCCTTAACCAGGAGAGAATTCCTAATGGGCAGGTTAAGTAAAGTCAAATTAGTTAATGCACCAGTCGTCTTCAGTGAATCCTGTATAGCCAGGTACGGCTGCACCAGGTGTGTTGATTCATGCCCCAGCGGCGCCTTAACTATAAAGGATAAATCGGTGAATGTGAATCCCAGTAAATGCATTGAGTGCGGCGTATGCGTCTCCGAATGCCCAACAGGCGCCTTGGCCATGGCTGGTGCTGATGATGTAGAATACACGGTGGCCATAAACGAGGCTTCTAGAGCTGGGTTCAGGAGGTTAAGGTTTACGTGCATATACGATGAATCACCAAGTAGTGGCGATGAATTCACATATAAGTTACCATGCATAGCCTCAGTTGGCCCTGAGTGGCTAACAATGGCCCTAACGCTATTTAACGAAGTCTCAATCACATGTCCCAATGAGTCGTGTAAGCTAAAAGGCTTAGATAAAGTAAAGGGGTTAATAGACAACTTAGCCAAGGTCATTAATGTTGAGGTTAATGGATTAACAATTAAGGTACCTAAGGAACCTGAAAACCATCCAACCTACGTTGGCTTGAGGAGGAGTGACTACTCTAATGCCCTTAAGGCTATGAAGCACATATCTAAGGGTGAGGTTGCCCAGGGCTTAAAGATATTTAACGTTAAGATAGATAATGATAAATGTTCCTTCTGCGGTGTTTGCTTCGCCAAGTGCCCGCTCAAGGCCTTTGACGTTGATAACACCCAAGGCTTACCAACACTCAAGTTTAATCCACTTAAGTGCGTTGGGTGTGGGTATTGTATGAACGCCTGCCCTGAGAAGGCCATGAATATTGAGCCAGGTGTGATTAATGATGAGTGGGTTGTTAAGGTTAAGGATGAGGTGGTTAGGTGTAGGATGTGTGGTAAGCCATTCGATACGTTAAGGCACATAAAGGCCACGAAGGCTAGGCTAGGTATTAAGGGTGACCCTGAGTGGCTTTACCTATGCCCAGACTGCAGGAGATATTACACGGCAAAGCAGATGCTTAAGGCAAATCTCAAACCCCTTAACTAAGGATTATACTTAACAGGAAGCAAATTATCTATTACATGGTTCAGGGCGCGTGGATTCTTAATCACCTTGTCATTCGGTTAAGGTCTCATCACCGGGTGAAGTTGCCTTATGGTTAGTTTTAAACTTACCACTAGGTTACAGGCCAATGGAATGACTTAGGGTCTAAGCTGGTGCACAGCTTAGATTAATTTTGCGGCCTATTCTACGAGGAAAGGGTAGAGGAGGTATTGGTTATGTGGGACGCATAACTTATAAACTCCATATAATTAATGTTAACCCATGGGTACTGTTAGTGTTAATAAGCCTGTCACCTCAATGCTTAGTGAGTTAAGTAGTGACCTAGCTAGGGATGACCTAGTTCTAGTTGAGAGGATGCCGCAGATAAAGGAGACTGAGAGGTACAGGGACGTGGTGATTAGTATGCTTAGGGAATTCCACATAGCGCTGGTGCTGGTTAGGCTAGTTTTCAGGAGTGGGGAGGTTAAGGGTTACGTCTTCCTAATCAAGGGTGATGTGGGTGGTGAGACACCCAGTAGTGGGCATGTTGAGGGTTATGTGATAGTCAGGGATCACAGGGGCAGGGTGACTAAGTACATTTATAACCCTGAGGATGCCCCATTAGACTACCTAGCCAGGGAGGTTTTAACCTTCGCGGACCTGTACAGGAAGGCTGAGGAGAGGATAATTAAGCTGGGCCTAACGGAGGCATATAGGGATAAGGGCTTCTTCACAGATTACGAATAAAACTTAAAGCGGTAAGCAAACTTAATCGCCCGCGTGTTGGATGCCGTGACCGGCGTTTATGATGCCAGGAAGAGCATGTTCGTGGAGAGGCTGATTAGGGAGGGTGAAGAGGGTAGGGTTGACTTCGACATACTCCACTTCCTTAAGGAGTTCAATGGCTTAAGCAACTACTACACAACCAGCAGCTGCAGTGGTAGAGTAATGCTTGTCAGTGCCCACTCCCTCAGCTTCGCCAAGGGTAGGGGGTTAGCTAAGGTTGTTGCTAAGTGGCATAGGCCGGTTACGCTGGGTGAGGTATTGAGGGCCTTGGACCGTGGGAGCAACCTATGGTTACTGGCCAGGGGCCCAATACTGCACGTGGTTGCCAGGGACCTGGAGTCGGCATTGGAGTTGGCTGGTTTAGCTAAGGAGGCTGGTTTTAAGAGGGGTGGGATACTATCCGTTAAGGAGTGGGGTGTGGTAGTTGAGATTGAGAGTGATGATAGGCTGGACGTGCCCATTAAGATTAACGGCGAGTTGATAACGAGGGATAATAGGGAGCTGGGTGAAATCGTGGATGCCGCCAATGAGACTTTGATGTTCGGTAAGATAAGGTTAACCAGGCTTATTAGGCTTATTGAATCCAGGTTCTTCGGCAGGGACTACGGGCATTACGATGATGAGCCCGTGCCCTACAGGGTTTTCAAGAGGAACCTGCAGGGTGGTTGAATGGCCATAATACTGCCCACGAGGCACCTGCTCTACTTCCTCGTAATAACCTACGAGGTCTACATACTAATGGCGAACGCGTTAATATCCTACTACGCCTACAGGGCCTCGAGGGTTCTTAGAAGCGGTAACATGCTGCTCCTCTCGGTGGGCATAATGATGTTCGGCATATACATGCTCTCTAACAGCCTAATAAACATATCCATACTAGCCTACCTGTACTATGAACCAGCCAGGAGGGTAATATACATACCGCCCAGTGCATACCCCTGGTTAATAGTGAGTGGCTTAATAGAGTTAGCCAGCCTAATACTAATAGCCCTGGCCCTAAGCATACCGGTAAGCCCCTACGTAATCATGGCCGCCCCAATGGCATTGCACATAACCCCAATCTTCATTATACATGCGTTATCCCTGCTAAGCATACTACTGCTGGCCTACATATGCATACTGCTCTGGTTAAGGTTCTCCCAGGGCAATAACCTAGTCCTATTAACCGCATTAGCCTTCACACTGATACTATTCAACATACCTGTTGAGATCTTCATCTTCACGAGGACTGGTTCACTTTTCCTAGAGCTCGTGGAGGAGAGGCTGATATACTCCGTGTCATCAACGATACTACTCATTAATGTGATAAGGGTTGTTCACTATGGTAAGGCGTAGGAGTAGGGTTGAGATAATTATGCAGATCCTGGAGTACCTATCGGAGAACTGCAGCAAACCAACTAAAATGGCCACAGCCCTCAACCTAGCCTACGATAGGCTCGACCAAATGCTTCAACAATTAAGGGGCAGCGGACTAGTGGTTTATGATGGTGACTCATTCTGCATATCAAGTAAGGGGCTTGAGCTGCTTAGGGAGTACCAGAGGTTTAGGAGGTTGGCTAAGTCGCTTGGAATAGACGTGTAGTAGTTCTTGGCTATAACCGCGGTAGGTGCTTAATGCTCAATGTGAAACGCTTATTAACCCTAATTAGGCTTGACACGGGTGAGTAGGGCCACTAGGGGTAGGGTTAAGAGGAGGCCGTTATCCGGTTTTAAGGCGTGTAGGAATTGCAGGCTAATAGTCCCAGATGACGTTAACCAATGCCCCAACTGCGGTGGTGTCGACTTCAGTGAGGAGTGGAGAGGGTTAATCATAGTGCTTGACCCTGGGGAGTCATGCATAGCAAAGGAGCTTAACATAACAAAGCCCGGCATGTACGCGGTCGAGGTATCATGAAGGAAATAAAGTTTAGTTTTTGAAAATAACCCATGTTTAATGGTGCCTCAACTAAGGCTTAATGCCATACACCTCAAGGCTCATTCTAAACCTCCTATAGGCATCAAGAAGCATTAAGCCATTCCGCGTAACGTAATACCCGCAGTCATCTTTCCTAACCAGGCCCAGTTCCTCAAGGCTCCTTAGCACCTGAGTGAGCCTATTATAAGATATCCCTAACTCTAGGGATATCCTCGTGGGCCTGCTGCACCCAGTTGATAGATGCTCCAGGATCTGCATAACCGCCTCAATCCTATCCCTCCTACCCCTTCGTGCGCCGTACCTGCTAATTATCGGTATTTCATTAGCCACAGTTGATTCACCTTGGCTTAATGGCTAGTCTAAGGGCTACTATGGCCATGGTTAAGCCAACTATCACTGCTAGTGCAACTATTAATACAACTAAGCCGTAGGGTACTGAGGGTTTTGCTTGACTCACACTGCCAACGGTTACCACCTTTGGCGCACCTGTGGTAGTGGTCCCCATTGATATTGACGGCACTACGCTTGATGCACCGCTTAGCATGTAGACTATGTTGGCTGGGTCTATGTTGGATGAGTTACCTTCATTAATTGGTGAAGTGATTGAAGTGGCTGTTGTGGGGTGTAGTGTTGTGGGTCCGTAGAGTGTTACGATTGGTGCAATTAACCTAATCTTGATCTTGATGGTTACCGTACCGTTATTAGGTATAGTCATGTTCATGCCTGTGAGCAGTACGAATGATGGTCTAGTTATGTTTATGATCTCCTCGTAACTGGTTACGTTCACTGGAACACCATAGATGTTGATAACCTCACTGCCAATGGGCTTAACAACTATTTTACCACCACCAAGCCTAATTACGCTAGTGTAGACTAGGTAATAGGGTACTTGAAGTAGGTTACTGAACTCGGCTATGCCATTAGAGACCCCAACGCACAACCTACCGTAGGGTGATGGCGTGTGGAGTGAAAACACTAATGGCAGGAATACTGGTGGTGCCAGTAGCGCGCAAACCGTACCGTTACTGACAGGTTCACCGTTAGGAGCCTTAACTATCACGGTTACATTAGCCCTCGGGTATTGGTTCAGCGGCTTAAGAACAATGTTACTTCTAACCCATGAGTATAGGACTGCTGAACCACCAGCAATTACCCTCAGTAGCATTGAGCCGTTAACGTAAGTGTATCCAATGTATTCGATGAGCCTACCCTGGGTTACGTTAAAGCTATAAGCCACCACTAAGTAGTTTTGGTTGGGTTCTATTAACCGCATTACCACGTGGCTCACCACAAGGTTATGGCCATAAGCTGCTATGCCGATGAGAGATCCATTTGTGCTTAGTATATTAATCACTAAACCACCCCTAAAGGGCATTATTGGTTGCGCAGCGGCAACCAGCGTCAGTACTAACGCTATTGATGCGCCCACCACTAATAGGTATGGCCTAATTCTTCCCACCTTCACACTCCCTACACCGGTTACATGCATGCCTAAACCCATGCCTGATCACCACCCCCCACTGGCTCATCCCTAATTTTACTAGCACCTGAATTTTCAACGTTCTAGGTGCTAGAACTTTATAATCAACGCCGTGAGGCTGAATCATGAGTGATGAGTTTAGGCTTGGTGAAACTACGCTAAGAGTTTACCTGCTGCTGGTTAGGGAGAGTAGGGCGATGAGTATTAGGGAGGTTCAGAAGGCCCTTGGTTTCTCAAGCCCTGGACAAGCCTACCACCACCTGGAGAGGCTTAGACTACTGGGCCTTGTCATTAGGGATAGTGATGGGTATAGGGCGGTTAAGAGGGATGGTGTGTTGGAGGGTGTTTTAATAGTTAGAACGGCAATACTGCCGAGGGCAGCCTTCTACTTAGGCTTCTCATCAACCTTAACGACGGCATATGTGATTAGTGTGCTGCTTAGGTTAACTAGGCTAGATTTGTTCGCAGTAGTAGCCCTATCATCCCTCTTAGTGTTCTCAATAATTGAGTTCAACGATCAGTGGGTTAAGTTGAGGAGGTTATTGAGACAATACAGGGCTTAATGCTAACCGCATCAGCTGCTAGGTTACTCCGGCTTAGGGTGCGTATACTAAATACGGCCTTTAGCCCATGGGTGGGTTAGGCGCAATATTTTTATATGATATTTAGAAGTGGACCGAATGCAAGAGCACCCAGAGGTTAGCAGTGCCCAGCCACTGAGGGCCTTAGGCATGATGGTTGATAAGAACGTAGTGGTTAAACTAAAGGCGGGTAGGGTATTAGGCGGGGTCTTGAGGTTCATAGACCAGTGCATGAACATAGTACTTGATGAAGCTGAGGAGTTAGACTCGAGGACAAACCAGGTGACTGTGAAATACGGGAGGGTGTTGATTAGGGGGAACCAGGTACTCTACGTATCCCTAAGGAATGAGCTGGAGTGACCAGGCATGGGGAGGAACATAGTGGTTTCTGGGGTGAGGAGGCAGCCAACCGAGGAGTTACCTGTGGAGTTGGTGGAGAGGAAGGGCCTAGGGCACCCCGACTACATAGCTGACTCAGTGTCAGAGTACGTGAGTAGGGAGTTGTCTAGGTACTACCTGGAGAATTTCGGGGTGATTCTGCACCACAACGTTGATAAGGTGCTTGTGATTGGTGGTAACGCGCAGGTTAGGTTCGGGGGTGGGGATATAATAGAGCCCATTAGGATAATAGTGTCGGGTAGGGTAACCACGGAGGTTAAGTCAAGCACTGGGGCTGTTAAGGTACCCGTGGGTAGTATAATACTTTCCGCGGCTAGGAGGTTCATAACGGAGAACTTCAGGTTCCTTGACCCAGACCACCACGTCGTAGTTGACTATAGGGTTGGGCAGGGTTCAGCAGACCTGGTGGGGGTTTATGAACTTGGGGTTACCAGTGGTGGGGTTCCATTGGCCAATGACACGTCTATTGGAGTTGGCTTCGCCCCATTAACGGTAACTGAGAGGCTCGTTTACGAGACTGAGAGGCTGCTTAATTCAAGGGAGTTTAAGTCCAAGTACCCTGAGGTTGGGGAGGACGTTAAGGTCATGGGGCTTAGGCAGGGTAAAACCATAACACTCACAGTCGCCTCGGCGTTGGTTTCAAGGTTAATTAAAGACAAGGACCATTACATAAGCGTTAAGGAGGACGTGGTTAATGCAATATACGACAACGCGGTTAAGATAGCCAGCGACTATGAAATCAAGGTCCACTTAAACACAGCCGATAACCCAGAGCACGGCATATACTACCTAACCTACACCGGGACCTCGGCGGAGCATGGTGATGATGGGATGACTGGTAGGGGTAATAGGGCTAATGGGTTGATAACACCAATGAGACCCATGTCCATGGAGGCCACGGCTGGTAAGAACCCAGTCTCCCACATAGGTAAAATATACTACGTGCTTGCCAATATGATAGCCAGGCGCATATACGAGGAGGTTAAGGGGATTAGGGAGGTTTACGTCTATCTGCTCAGCCAAATCGGTAAGCCCATAGATAATCCACTGATAGCCAACGTTGAAGTGGTGATGGGTGAGGGAGGGGAGTTAACAGGTGAGGTTAGGAGGGAGGCTGAGGCGATAACCGACGAGGAGATAAGTAGGGTAACAAGGCTAACAAGCATGTTCGTTAGGGGTGAGATAACACCCTTCTAGTGGTTCACGCATTAAAACCGCCCCAGGGCCTTAACGGCCCTTTCTACTCAGCCTATACTCATTCACCAAGTCCTCAAGTAGCTCGTAATCTACCTCACTTAGGGTATTCCTCAACTCGTTGACGAATTCATTAATCCTCTCAATGTTAACTATCTTAACGTCATCGCTTACATCTAAGGCCAGTACCTTAGACAGTGGAACAACTGTGATGCCTAACTTGAATAATTGCCTAATGGCCCTCGCGCCGACATCATCAATGGTTACCACTATGCCAGCCCAGCCCTTACTTAGATCAATTAGTGTTGATATTTCCTGAAACCTAACAATGGGTAGGAATCCCCTACTAAGAGCCTTAGCCAACTCCTCACCATTACTAACCCTAACAGCGAAGGCTAAGCCTTTGCCATTGAGTGCATTGGCAACCATAGCCTTAACGTTGGTTAGGGTCTCCTTAAGCTCCCTATTCCTCTTAACCTCAAGTTCGACCCTATCCTCAAGTAGCTTTATCTTAGACACTAGTGATTGGTCGGGTGGTGTGTACTTGAGCGTGTAGAGCCTATTAACCTCATCCCTGAGCTTGGCGTTCTCTATTTCAAGCCTGTTAACCTTCTCCTCCAGTAACCTGACGTAATCCTTAAGCTCCTTAACCTTATCATCACACCTGCACTCCTGCTGACCCCTAATAATGACCTCGGGCTTACACTCCTGGTTAACACCCCTACCAAGTACCCTCGATAACGCCTCCCTTATGGGCAAGCCCCTTATGACCAACTCCTTAACCTCATCAGCATTCACCTGTATTGGTAATTCACCGAGTAGTTCATTCACCCTGTTGAACTTGTCCAGGTAACTCATGTACGCCTTATACGCTGCCGCTAAGGCATCCCTCTCGTGGGGTGTCTTAACCTTCACGTTATCCCTCTCGGATAGTTTAAGCGCTATACTGGCCTTCTCCGTTATTTGAAGGTCCTTATCAGGATGGTACAGGACTGCACCAACCATGGCGGCCAGCTTCTTAACGTAGTCCGAAGGTTTTGAAACGTCGGTTGCAACAACCACTGGGGTACCGTAATCGTAGACTAGGCTCAGCACCCTCCTCCTACTCATATTCCTGCCGCTGAATAGTGCAAGTACCTTACCGTCTAAGTTCATTATGGCTAGCCCAGTCACTATGCCAGGGTCAACGCCGATTATCAACCTGGTTCTTGATTTAGGTGAGACCTCGAGTACACGCCCTGAGCCTGGTGGAATGAACTTAACGCTACTGCTGACCACCTGCTCCAACGTCACCTTAACGTCAATTGACTTAATGGGCTTAATGACCTTCCTTACAGTTTGCTTATCGGCATAGACGATTATTAAAGCTGACCTAACCCCCTCACTATCCTTATGGTAGAAGACGTCGTAGTCCAGGTTAGCCCTATTAAGCGCCTCGGTCACATCTTTAACAATGTGCCTAATCCTAATCGCCATATTCCTCTCAAACCTTCTCCTACTCTGCCCACCCTGCTTAGTCGATATTAGCGCCTTAACCACTATCTTAGTCTCGTTCTCAAAGAGCTTAACAATGGATCCAACGTTCCTCAAGGCCAACTCGGCGGCGTACTTAGCCGTCTGCTCAGGCGTCAATACACCAACATTGATACCCAGGTACCTCTTAACCAAATCCTCCATCCTAACCTCCGACCCATCGGACAGCCTGGTCACTTGGATTATCTGGGGGATGGTGGGTAACTTACCCAACCTCTTCAGGAAACGCCCACCCAGCTCAAGCAATTCCCTAATATTATCAACAGCCAGCACGGAGGGCTTAAACCTCTTAATAACCCTAATCAACTCGCCTGCATCTACATTACCACCATCAATAATAGACCCATCACTACCCATGACTACGTAGGAGAAGCCACCATCAGGCCTAATGTCAATACCCAGCACCGTTGAGGACACGTATACTCACTAAGGTGGGGTATTAATTCTTTATTCTTAATCAATCAGAGGCAGTACCGGTACGGATTATTACGCTGCTGATGGTTAAGTCTAAAGGCTATTCTGAAGAACATGGGCAAAGGTGAATGAGGCCGGACCGGTTCACTTTAAGCTTTAAGTTAAATGCGGCTGAGCTCTGAGGCGGTTAAACGACTTGCATATTTTTAATCATTAAAATACAATAGTTTGTTTAATCACATTTTAAGCTTAATTTAATGTTAAGCGTCTTATTTAAACACAGCCAGTTGGTTTAGGTGCACCAGCGACCCTGCATGCGCCCTTGGCTGGGCCGTTTGGGAATAGTTGATATATCCTTTGGAGTGGTATTCCTGTCTCCTTAACAAGCATCCTTATTGGTGGGCACATGCCGAACCTCTCCCAGTACTGCCTAAGGTACTTAACAACCTTCCAATGCTCCTCCTTCATAACACCCAACTCACCGGTTTCTGGGTCACGGCACTCCTCTCTGCAAAGTATCTTAGCCACCTCCTCATTCCATGCCATTGGGTCCTTTAGGAACCCATCCTCATCTAGCTCTATCTTCTTGCCTCCAACCTCTAGGTACTTGAGGGACATACGCCACTTAGCATGTCTATTAATTAATCCTTACCTATTGTAAACGCTCATGTGTTTCTTTACAAGGGGAATGCTTTTAAACCATGATTTATAAATACTTAAAATATCACATAGGATGTGAAAGTTGACGTGAATTAAACTTAAGCCCAGTTGGCTACTTAGATACCTATGAGTAACGGCACTAAGATTATTGAGGATTACAGGAGTGAGTTAAACAACGTGGCCGAGCTATGGGCTAGGGTGGTCCCCTACCTGGATGAGCAGGAAATGAGCATACTGAGGGCTGTTATTGAGAATAATGGGTTAACCCTCTATAGGTTATCTAGGATAACTGGGTTAGCGTTTAGCACAGTTTTTAAGAAGACTAGGAAACTGAGCAGCAGAGGTATCATAGTGATTTCTAAGAATGGTAAATGCAACAGTTACAGTGCAACAGTACTTGGCCTAATAATATGCCTAGCTAAGTCCTGCTTAGATAAGGAGTATGTCGCCTTCAAGTTACTTAAGGTAATGTCGGCATCGGGAGTTGGCGACATTAATGAGTTAATTAAGGTGCTTAAGGCAGCGGCTTCGTTAGCAACCATCAGGGATGTATGACCCCCTCCCCGCCCCTTCTAGGAGTGGGGTTTCACTCTGGGGGTCTCGACAGTTACCCCGCCTTTGTTGCGGGGTTACTGAATACCCTAGTAAAGCTGGGTTTAATAAACCTATCGCCTGAGACCCACGCAGTGGAGCTACCTACCCCCTAGAGGGGCGAGACTTGTCATTTCATTTCGTCAGGTATAAGGAACCCAAGTGACCTACTTTACCTGGCTATTAAAAATTCAAGCAGTGTGAATAAGTCAATACTAGGGTTAATAATATACCACCTAAGCGTGTAGGTGGTCATTACTTAAACTTAGCTTTCCAAGAAGCAGCGAGCAGCCTTAGTAATGGTCATAGGTATTTAATTAAGAGATGATAAGTTAAGGTTAATTACCTCCCAGCTCCTAGACTAATTGGCTGTGATTCAGTCCTGGGGTATCTGATGGTTGATGAGTGACATGCCGGATGAGCCGCCAATATGCTCGTTCAATGGCATTTCAAGTGTGCAGAATATGCATGGCCCATCGTGAATAATAAGCCTTACTTGAGTTAGGCTTAGTGGTAGTCATGAGCATAGGCGCCGTTGATGGTAAGGTGGTTAGGGTGGATGGCAAGTACGTGGTGGATTTGAGGGGGTTAATATGCCCATACCCCCAGTTGTACACGGCTAAGGTGATAAAGTCCGTGGAGAATGGTGCAATGGTGGAGGTTTTGGTCGATTACCCCCAGTCCTGTCAGACTGTACCAGCTTTAGCCTCAAGGTTGGGGTGCAGTGTCATTGATGTTGTTCAGGCTGATGGATACTGGGTTATAAGGATTAAGAAGGGTTAATGTTAATATTGACGCGTGGCTGTTCCATTCCATTCGGTTAATCCGAAAGTTTTATAAACAGATTCGGTTAACCCGAAAGATATGAATCTACTCCAACTACTCCTAAACCCACCCACTGGGTTAGGGCTTTCGGAAATACTATTCATAAGCTTCCTACTAGGCGTAATGCACGGTGCGACGCCGGATGAACACACCTGGCCAATAACCTTCAGCTACGCCATAGGCAAGTACAGCACCAGGGGTGGTATGGCGGCTGGCTTCCTCTTCTCACTGGGCTTCACAGTGCAGAGGGCGTTACTGACAACAATAGGTTACCTTGGCTTAGCCTACTTCTACCAGAAGTATAACCTGGATGGGCCAGTCTACATGGTTGTCGGTATAGTGATGGCCATAGCAGGCTCATACATACTCAAGGGTAGATACCTCCACCTACCAATAGACGTTCTCCTAGGTGGTAAGGCACACCACACCACCGCTGCAAGTAGGCTACCGCTGCATGAGGTTCATGATAGGGATGTGCCGTTAAAGATGACGATAGTCCACGGTTTAATAGCAGGCTTTGGGTTTGGGGCGTACGCAAGCATAATAACGTTCATACTTGCACCACAGGTGCCAGGCCTGGTTTATGCACCCTTACCTGGCGTAATGTTTGGCCTTGGAACCATGGTAATGCAGATAGTGTTCGGAGCCGTCTTCGGCAGTATCCTGAGGGCTAAGAGGTTGAATGAAGATGAGGTTAAGATTATCGGTAGGAGGGCGGCTGGTAGGGTGCTTTATTACGGTGGCTGGATATTCACGTTAGCCGGCTTACTAATAATATTCTTACCATCAATAGACTCATGGGCAATATCCACAGGTATACCCATACCAAACCTAGATGCCGTTGACGTGGGCTTCCTCCTGGTGGTCGTGGTCGTTGGCGCCTTAGGCGTATACAGCATAGTTAAGGGCTACCAGGAGGCGATTATAATTAGGAATAGGAGATTAGCCGGCACTGGTTAAGTTAGCTAATTCACTGATCAGTGAACCTAATTGCGATTTCTCATCTATGTTGTGTATCAGCATTATTGGTGCCTCATCCAGGTAAACTATGGCTAAGGGTTCACTGATGCTCATCCTGCTTAGGGAGTTTATTAGTGAGTTTAAGATTTTTCTCAGCGACATGTAGTATTGCTTTAATTGATTCAGAGACTCCTCATCAATGTCCCCAATAAGGCCCAGGTAAACCAACCTATATATCTCCCTACCCTTCTGGTCGAGCACACTGTATGATTTTAAATTCAAGACGCCTTGGCTAATCGTCCTTGCCTCACCAGCCTTAATACGCTCCATGGTTGTGTTCACCCTCGTGATCATGTTAACAGTCTCATCTAGCAGTTTATTGAGTCTCGCTAGGGCCTCATCCTTACTCTTATAGTACTCAACCTTAAGCATCTTACGCTCTGTGGCGGCACTGTATTTTAAAAGCATTCAGTCCCTGACCCCCACATCACTCATCTCAATCGCTGAAGTCTCATCACCAAGACATCAACCCACCACTGGCGCTTAAATATTTTAGCTTCACCACCAGTGGTATGGTTAGATTCTAGCTTTACCCTTTAAGGGGGCTTGGGTTCATTAAAAGTTAATTTTAAGGCTTATTGGAACCCAAGTTCCCTCAGTATCCTATTCACTGCTTCGTTAATTACCTTATCTTTATTGGCCTTAATACTCTCCATTAGGCTCCTATTCCTACTTAGATACTCATCAACCTTCCTCTTAACGCTTAACTCAGCGCTTGACCTATACTCATCAATAATCCTCTTAATCTCACCATCAAGCCTACTACGTAGCTCCTCCTCCACACGTCCAAGGTAAGAGTCTAGTTCACCCTTAACCTGCTCCTTAACCTTCTCCACGTCGGTTATTGCATCGTCAAGCTTCTTCATCACCTCGTAGAACTTAGTTAAATTGCTGGACATCGCCAGTTGAGTAGTGTGAGGATATATAAGCATTCCCACATGGTTTACTGCAGGACGGTTAAGATTGCAGTGAAGTGTTTTTAAGTAGGTAAATTACTAGAGGTAAACGTGGCTGGTCTTAACATACCTAAACCCAGTGGCAATGAGGCTTGGGCAGCTGTGGCTGTGATATTGAAGAGGTGCCAGGAACCCATGGTCCTGGTTGGTAAGAGGGCCGCAAACCCAGGTGATCCATGGGGTGGTGATGCGGCGTTTCCTGGGGGTCACTACGAAACTAATGATGGTTCGCTATTGGACACTGCAATAAGGGAGACTAGGGAGGAGACTGGGATTGACCTAAGTAAGGTAGGTAAAGTTGCCGCCGTGCTTGGCATTGAGCACCCTAGGAATGCACCGGAGCTTAATGTATTGCCTATAGTCTTCATCGTGGATTGTAATGTTGATGCCGTAAGCCTAAGCGGAGAATTTGAATATGTTAAGTGGATTAGGCTGAGCGATATACCTAACCTAGATAGGGTCACCATGGTTAAAGGTAACGCCAAGAGGGCCATAGTGGTGGGTGACATGACCATCTGGGGCATGACTAGGAGGATACTTTGCAAGCTATACAACATGGTTAAGAATGGTGAATTAAACGTTAATGTTAGTGCTAAGCCTTTGAATTAATGGTTCCTAAATCTTATTGGCGTACTCCCTGAAGATGTATGCATATGTCTCGGTTAGCCTCCTCCTGTAGAGCGGTTGGTACAGTGGCCCAGGCTTTTCCGAGAACCTCAGGTACTTCCTAACGTCAGGTAGACCCGTTAATTCAAAGAACTTATCCCACCCAATCCTCACTATCCAGTCACCGATGCGCTCACCCTTATTAGCGTTAGCCACCCAAACATCAACAATTCTCTTAACCACCTTAACCAGGGTCGGCCACCTGGGTGGTTCATTGGGTAGGTATGGGACAACCACCTTACTCATTAACTGTCCATTGGGGCCTGTGTTTGATGCCTTACCACCCACAAGCACCATCACACCTATCTTCTTAGGGTCATAAACTATCGCATCCACCGTGTCACGGCATCTACCGCAGGCTATGCATAACTCAGACCTAATCACTATGCCGTAGGCCTTACCCGTGCTTGGATCCCTCTTCGGCGTTATCGCACCCACTGGGCATGCTGCAGTGACGTCTAGAGGTGAGCCGATGCTTGAAAACCACTTATCATCAACCATGGGTGTTTGGGCTGGATAACCAACAACAGCGATGTCAGCTACATCAATGGCGCCGCCGCAGGCGTTGGGGCAACCCGACACCTTTATTGACAAGTGGGCTGGGGTTTCCTTATCGTAAACATACTCAACAAGTGCGTCACCAAGTGCCTTAGCTATGCTAGGCGCGTCAACCACAGCCGTGGTACAGGTCAGGTAAGCTGTGCATGGTTGAATATTCCAGAGGTGATTACCCCAACCCCCAACCAGGAAGCCACTCCTCCTAAGCTCCTCCTCAAGTCTCCTAGCCCTCTCCTCACTATCAGTCAGTATCTCCACGTTACCCTGGGGTGTGGGCCTAACCACGCCTATACCGTACATGTCCGCTAAGTCACAAAGCTTCTCAAGGGTATCGGCGCTAAACCTGGCGTTAGGCGGCCCAATAACCTTAACTGAGTATATCTCCTCACCTGTCTCCGAGACATGCCTAACTATGGCTGGGGTAACTAATTCAGTCCTAACCCACTTACCCATGTTCCTAAGTAGTACGTCTGGGACGTAATTTGTGTATGGTACGGGGGCCAGTTTCTCAGGGTGGTTAACTGGGGTTAAGTCACCGCTCCTAAATGCTATCTTATGCTCCACTACCCTGATCCTTGCTCTTTGTCCCTGATCCATGGCGCCAGCCATGATTTAGGCATTAAACTAGCTTAAATATTAGAATTATTTCACTTTTAATGAGGAATAAGGGTTTTTAAATATAGTTAAAGCCCTCCATATGGCCAGTGAGGAATTACCAATAACCCCATCGCTATGGCCTGAGCCACCGCCCAAGGAGAAGGTTGAGGAGTACCTGGCCGAGTTGGAGAAGGGGCCGTGGCCAAGTCACGTCACTGAGCTCAAGAAGACTAAGTACCCCGTCTACATATACGGCATGGGGTTGGTGGCTGGTGCGACACCATGGGCCACCAGCGCTGCTAAGGCGCCGGGTATATACTCTGGTGTCCTCTCTAGGATGAGCCACCCATGGACTAGGATAACACCCCCCGTCTTTGAGGACCATGCCCGTGTCCTAATTCCATCAGCCCAGGTCTTCACAACAACATTACTCAGGTTCCTAATAGAGGCTTCAAGGAGGTATGGCTGGGGTTTACTTCAGTTCATAGGCGGCACAGGGGATGTTGTCATTAATGTGGATAGGGAGAAGCTTATAGACCTGGATATATTCCTAAGGAGGATAGGCCTAGACATTGGAGGGTCGGGGGATGTAATGAGGAATACCGTCTCATGCCCAGGACCCCTACTATGCCCCTACGCAATATATGACACGCTTAAGGCCAGGGACTTCACATACGGCTGTCTAATAGACTGGGCAACCTACCCCCAGTTCCCCTATAAGATAAAGTTCAAGTACTCCGGCTGCCCAATAGACTGCCTAAAGGCCCAGGCCAGGGCTGACTACGTGATCATCGGGACGTGGAGAGGGGCCCCTGACGTTGATGATGAGAAGCTTAGGCAGTGGATTGAGGAGGGTGGGGATGTTGAGGAGTTGGTTAGGTCATGCCCAACCCGCGCAATAACCTGGGATGGCTCTAGGCTAAGCATTGATGGTTCAAAGTGCGTTAAGTGCATGGAGTGCATTAGGAGGGCATACCCAGCCATTAAGCCCGGCAAGGAGAGGGGGTTAACGGTGCTCATCGGTGGTACCATAAAGAGTAGGAGCGGGCCTAAGCTGGCCAAGGTCCTAATACCCTTCATACCGCTTCCAAGCCCGGATAAACTCGAGGAGGCTTTAATGACCGTGTTCCAGGTGATTAGGGATAGGATAGTGCCCAAGTGGGATGAGGAGGGGTGGAGGAGGGAGAGGGTTGGTGACACGTTGATTAGGGTTACTTGGCAGCGCTTCCTACGCGACTTCGCCAAGTTCGACCCCGACTTAGCGGCTAAGATAACTAAGGCAACGCCAACTGAACCATACTACAGCTACGGTATAACATTCTTCAACATGAGCGAGGAGCAGAAGCAAAAGTACCTAGAGGACCTTAGGAAGGCCATGGAGACTTGGCAGTGATTTAAAATGCCCACTGGGTTAATCTATGTGCTGTACTTCATATTACCCTACATATCACTGGTAGTGCTTGTTGTTGGTGTGCTTTACAGGATTGGGTTATGGTTAGCGGCTGGTAAGGGGCCGCTTGGCCTATACCTTGGCTTACATAGGCTTGTGGTTAAGCCAAGGCAGGAGGGCTACCTAAGCGCAGTTGGCCACATACTGGCCAGGATGTTCACCTACTACACGATTCTTAAGGCCAGTTACCGAAGGGACTACGCAACGTGGCTTGGGGTTGCGTTATTCCACTGGGGCATCTTTCTGCTAATAGCCTTCCACCTACACCTCTGGTTACCCCAATTGACCGTGCCCGAATCTTTAATGTTCATAATGGGGACTACCGTTGGTTCAGTTACCCTAGCCGCCGGTGTTTACCTACTCGTTAGGAGGGTTAACATTCAGAGGGTTTACTCAGTCACCATTAATTACCTTGATGACTACGTGGCGGTATCATGGGTCATACTGATAGTTACCCTTGGGTTAGCGCTTAGGTTAACTGCACCCCCCTCACTGTTTAATGAGGCTGTTAAGTGGGCCCTAGGCCTAACATCATTTAAATACGTACCACCACCAAGTAACCCACTCTTCTATGCGCACGTGTTGGCGGTGGAATTGTTCATGGTTTACATACCCTTCGCGAAGATGATTCACCCGTTCTCAATGCCCGTTAACCCAGCCCTATACGGCAGGTTTGAGGATATTGAGGAGGTGCGTAGGAGGGTTATGGATAAACTGGGGTGGTAGCCATGGTTAACGTTAAGGTTAGGTATAGGGGTGAGGGTAAGGATATACTTGAGGCCAGCCCACGCTACAGTGAGTGGGTTAAGGAGTTCAGCGGTGGTAGTGGGCATGTTAAGGCCAGGGTTGAGAGGGATGAGAAGACCTTGAGCACCATAGAGATGAGTAAATTAATGAGGATTAACCCAAACGCCACTGAACGCGAGAGGAAGCTGTACTTCGTTAGGAGGATAGGTGAATTAGCTAGGAGTAGTAGGGCCTTCAGGAACTACATGGAGTCATGCACCCACTGCGGTTTCTGCATAGACAAATGCCAGATGTGGCTGGCCACTAGGGACCCCAATAACAGCCCTGTGGGTAGGGCTGACCTTGTTAGGAACATATACAGGAGGATGCGTAGGTTGACCTATGGCCTAATAGATAAGCTTAGTGACGAGAAGGAGCTTGAGTCGATAATAGACAGCGTGGACCTGGACAAGATATGGACATACTACTACCAGTGCACTGAATGCAGGAGGTGTGCCTACTTCTGCCCCTTCGGCATTGACCAGGCTGAGGTAACCAGGTCCATTAGGCAGATATTCGTTGAAATGGGCATGATGCCGCCCTTCATAGCGAAAACCATGGAGTGCGTCTACAAGACGGGGAACAACATGTGCATAACGAGGGATGCGGCTTTAAACGTCATAGACTTCGTGGTTAATGAAATCAGTGAGCAAACTGGTAAAAGGATGGAGGGTGTTGTTGATAAGGATAAGGCCGACGTACTCTACATACCTTCGTCAACGGACTTCTTCACAAACATAGGCACCTTGAAGGGGGCTATAGCCATTATGACTGAGCTTGGGCTTAACTGGACCATGGACTCCCAATCCCTTGAGGTCGCTAACTTCGGCCTATTCGAGGATGAGTACCACCTAAGGAGGTTCGGCGATAACATAGTTAACGCCGCCTTAAGGAGGAAGGCTAAGGTCGTGGTGTTTGGTGAGTGTGGGCACGGATGGAGGGCATTTAAGAACTACGTAGTGCCTAGACTAGCTGAGCATGGCATTGAGGGGATCTCGATAACCCAATTAACGGCATGGGCTATAAAGAAGGGTAAGTTAAGGTTCAGTAAGAAGGTTGACGCGGTGGTGACCTACCACGACCCATGTAACCTGGTAAGGGCCGGGGATCTAGTGGAGGAGCCTAGGTTAATACTTAAGTCGACTGTTAAGGAGTTTAGGGAGAGGGAGCATAATAGGGAGAGGACACTGTGTTGTGGTGCGGGTGGTGGACTATTACTTGATGAGTTAATGCCACTTAGGGTTTGGGCCGGTTGGCCATCGGTCTACGACGCTTACCGCACTGGAGCCCAGTACATGGTTGCCCCATGCAGTATCGATAAGGCCCAGTTCCCGGTCGTCATAGAGTACCATAAGGTGCCCCTGAAGTTCAGGGGGGTCTCCGACTTCGTCTACGCCGCACTGTACGGGGTTGACATTGACGCCGTTTAAGAGCCTATGCACCGCTTAACATTGTCCTTTATGAAATCCTCAATAACTCTAACGTGTTGTGATCTCGGCGTATGGCCCATGCCCTCTATGGTTAATTCAATCAACCTAAAGCCGAGTTCGCTTGACTTCCTCCTGAGCAGTTCAAGGTGATCAATGGGCACTATATCATCTGCGCTCCCCCTTATGTAAATCACAGGTGGGTAGTTGCCGCTAATGTACTTTATGGGCGAGGTCTCCTCAACCTCCCTCATGGTCAACCTCGAAACTATGTCATTGTAGAGGGCCCTCCTCACCGACCCTTCCTCACCCCTCTCAAGCCACTTTAACTGAAGAACCCTATCCACTGGAGCAGCCACAACCACACTGCACTTAACTTTACTAGGGTACTTGGCTGCCAGTATCAACGCGACTGACCCACCCATGGAGTGTCCGCCGACAATGACACCATCTCCCTCATCCTCAATTATCCTGGAGCCTGCGGCGACTCCATCAGCCACCTCAATTATCCTAGGCGCCTCCACCCTAAACCCCATTTCCTTAAATGGCCTAGTTAACCAGTTTATCTTCTCAGGGCTTGAACCCTTACCGTGGAATAAGAGGGCTAACATGATAACAGAGGTTGTATGGTGATTTTAAAAGCGTTTTTCACTGGACCCTTACAAGCTTAAACAAAACTTTCCTAGTACATAGAAGTTAATTAGGGGTAAGGTTGGGGAGGTGGATCGCCTATGTGAGTTAAGTCAACGCATGCTTAAATACCTAAGGTCATAACCTATATATTGGAAGGTAAAACTTTAATATAGACCTAGGGCTTATTTACTATGGGTATTGAGTCTAGGTTAAACGTTAGGGCGTTACTGGGTGGTACAATAGGCTGGATGGTTGACGTCTTCGACCTAACACTGATACTCTTCATAGCGGCGATAATTGGGTCAGCCTTCTTCCCTAAAACAAACCCAACAGCCCAGTTACTGTACGTCTTCGCAACATACTCACTAACACTACTGGCCAGGCCACTAGGTGGTTTGGTATTTGGGCACGTTGCGGATAGGATAGGCAGGAGGTTAACAATGCTTGTTACGTTAGTAGGCCTGGGGGTTTCATCAGCATTAACGGGTGCTTTACCAACATATGCGCAATTGGGCATAGCAGCCACGGCCTTATTTGTGCTCTTAAGGCTGGTTGTAGGTATCTTCGTGGGGGGCGAGGTGTCCGGTTCCCATTTAATAGCCATTGAGAGTTCCTCACCATCATTCAGGGGGCTTGTTAGCGGCATTATTGAGAGCGGCTACTACTGGGGCTACGCCTTAGCTGCCTTAACATACGCACTGCTGAGGGATTACTTCGGTTTAAGTAGATTCGTGTCCTATGGCTGGAGGTACGCATTCCTAGTTGGCCTAGCCGTCGCCCTGGTTGGGGTTGTCCTTAGGCTAACGGTGGATGACCCGGAGATTTATAAGAGGGCTAAGGCAACGGGTAACATAGCTAAGGTGCCGATAGTTGAGTTATTCAGGGTAAGTGCCAGAAACGCCCTAATTGCACTACTACTCCTGGCTGGTATATTCTGGGTGGCTTATGCAACATTGGGCTTCCTACCCACATACCTAAACAAGGTACTTAACCTACCGCTCAATGAGGTTTTCTGGGGATTGGCATATGCATCACTACTAGGCGGGGTGGTTACCATAATTGGTGGTGCTGTGAGCAACTACACGGGCAGGAGAATGGCATTCCTAATATTAATATTAATAGGCATAGCGTTATCTTACCCACTAACATTAGGCCTTAAGTCAAGCTATACCACGTTAATAGTCTCAGCAGGCGTATTAACTAGCGTAATGGGCACTGGCGGTATAATGCTAGCCTACCTAGCCGAGTTGTTTCCAACTAGGTTCAGGGGTAGTGCCGTTGGCTTCCTATGGAACATGGCAAGCATCGGCGCCACTGGGGCACTATTAACCTCTGTATTCTGGTTAAAGGCCTTCGGCCCAATAAATGGCTACGTGCTACTGCTTATAGTAGGTTACCTAATAGGGTTAATCGGTGTTGCGGTAACTAGGGATAATACCGGAGTTGAGTTGGATAAGGTTGAGGAAAGAATAACTGAGTGATGAGGAGTAAAGTTTAAAATTTTAAATAATATAGATCTTAAGTACTACTTCGTTTTAACAACATCACTAGTACCTATCATCACCGTTACCAATACAACAACCACTACCACTGTTACCTCAATATCCACTGTGGCATCCACCATTACCTCAACTGTAACCACTACAACGACTACCACGATACCGGTAACATCAATATCAACCGTGACGATAATTAAACAAGCTATTAATGAAAACTACGCATTAGGTGCATTAATAATAGTGATAATAATAATAGCAGTAGTACTAGCATTAATCCATAGATAGATTAATTAAGCAATATTAAAATTAAATTTTTAATTCTTATAATTTTACCACTTAAAGTGTTACCTCCTCCTTAAGGCCACTAACACTGCCGCCACTATTACTATCACAATAACGGCTATTATGGCCATTACAGTCGTGCTTACCACAGACTTAGTCAACGTGACTGTGCTTAATACAGTGGTGGCCACGGTTGATGTTACGTACCTAACCAGTGACGTGGTCGTGGTTACGGTCACCGGGCTGGTCTCAGTAACCGTGGTTAATTCAGTGATTGTGGTGTACTTGACCATTGTGGCTGTGGCAGTTACCGTGACAGTACTGGTGGTGTATGCTACACCTGGCACCACTACCGATGCCTCATACAGCTTCCAGGCTATAGCACCCCAACCTGGCTCAGTGGCCCATTGCGTGCTGCCGAATTCACTACCCAGCGTTATGGTATCCATGTAAAGACCAGCCACTTGGTTTGGTGAGTTCCAGAGACTTGGACATACCCTTGGGAACACGTTAACCATGTACTGGAGGAATGGTTTAAGTGAAATGCTAACCAGCGCATTACTGAATCCACCATTAAGCGGTACGAAGGCTATGTAGGTCCAGTACGTATTGTCATAGCCATGATAACAATCCACATGTATATCAAAGGTTTCGTTAACCATGGTGCCGTTAACAATGATGGGTACGTTAACCTTAATCTCAGTGTCAGCCCAGGGGAAAACCGGGGTAGTTGTGTACAGCCATATCATCAACTCGGCACCGTGGTTTAAACTGGCTGAGGGGGCTGGGGTGGTGGTTAACCATATGTCGTATGACCAATCCATGGGTTCATCATCAGGAACCCACATGGTGTAGTTGAGGACGAGGAGCCTGTTTGAGTATGTCCCATTAACCAAGTCACTCACCGTTAATGGTAATGGGAGCATTGGGTTCCTCACATTAACCTGACCACCAGGGAATATGCCAACCAGGTAAAGCCCCGGGTAACCCCACACACCACCACTTGGGCTTATCAACGTAACGTTACTTATATAGGCGCTGAAGCATATCTCCCCCGTTGCGTTGTTGAATGTTAACGTTTCATTTCCATAGCCAACAGAGGCTAGGTTCCACATGTTTATTTGAAGAAGGTACTCAGCACCATTATACTCAACAATAGTCCACGGGCCAGGTGGACCGTAGGTGACTATCATGTTCTTTGACGGTAAGATAGGCTCCGGGGTAAGCATTAAGACAATACTGGAGTTAAGTGGACAGGTCGGCATATTTAAGGGCATGTTGGTGTTTATTTCGCCAAGTACAACGTGACCATTCACCGACAGGAAGAGTAGAGTGGTCAACAATAAGTATAGACCTATGGTTAGTCCTTGGTTAGGCATGCCCTTCATGTTAATCCGCATCCATTCTTACCTTTTAAAAAAGTTACCTGCCATGGTGTATTGGAGCGTGATTTTAAATGAGCCCACGGCTCTTCCATAGGGTAATTGCGTTGGATTGCTAGGGTTCTGTTTCTAGTGTTGCCTTTGCTTAAACCCTATTGGCCTGGTAAATGGGTTTCCCACCCCTCAGTAGTACATTTATGACGCTTTGGGCAACCACCTCAGCCATCTTATTCCTGGTTTCAACGGTGGCTGAGGCTATGTGTGGGGTGAGGATTACGTTACCCAACTTAACTAGTTCATGGGCTGCCGGTAGGGGCTCCTCCTCATACACGTCTAGGGCCGCGCCAGCTATCCAGCCCTCCTTAAGTGCCTTAACTAAGGCGTTAATGTCAACGACGGCTCCCCTGGCTATGTTTATCAAATACGAGCCCCTCCTCATTAGCCTTAACCTATCCTCGTTAACCATGTGGTAGGTTTCGTTGCTAAGGGCCACTGAGACGACCAGGTAGTCGCTCTGTCTGAAGAGGTCGTTGAGGTTAACGTACCTTATCCCCAGGGCCACCTCAACCCAGGGCTTCCTCGTCCTAGACCAGTATATGATGTTCATGTTGAATGCCTTAGCCCTCCTGGCAATGGCAACTCCAATGTTACCCAGCCCCAGTATGCCCAGTGTCTTACCACAAACCTCTGTTCCAAGGTACTCACCCCAAACCCTATACGCCTCCCCACCCCTAACCAATCTATCCCCCTCAACTATCCTCCTGGCCAACGCTATAAGCAGGCCCATGGCGAAGTCGGCGACTGCCTCAACAAGAACCTCAGGCGTGTAGCCAACTGGTATACCCCTTTTAGTGGCCGCCTCAAGGTCAATGTGGTCGTACCCCACGCTGTAGGTTGCAATCACCTTAACCCTTGCATTACTGAGCACGTACTCATCAACCCTATCCCCAATGGTCACCACGAGTGCATCGCACCTTGAGGCGGCATCCCTAAGCACATCCCTGGGTGGTGCAGCTGCCCTATCCCACATCCCACGGCCACTGTTATCCCAAACCTCAAGCCTAAACCCAGCATCCCTAAGCATGTCGTAGAGTATCCTTGGGAAAGTTGACCTAGTCACATATATGCAGTAGCCCATAGGGCCCATTAGCCTTAACCCTATTAAAGCTTAAACGCCAGGATTCCTTAGAATAAAAAATATTAAGCTTAAGGTAAAGACACCCTCAATGAGCATTTCACCGCTGATCTGGTTCGTGGTGGCTTGGTTCATATTCGTGGGGCTGGTTAAACTGGCTTTTAGGGATAAGGTCAAGGTCTACTACTACGTGGCAATGATGGCCAGGAGTAGTGGTGTTGAGGGGTTCCTCAGGCCACTGGCTAACTTAATAAGTGGTGTACCGTCAGTGCTGATATTCATAGTGGTGGCTGCCTTCTTCGTGGTGGCCATGGTTTACGCAATACCAGTCCTCATACCCATGCCCTTCCAGGTATTGGGCTACCTAGTTGGGCTTGTCCCATCATTCATCAGGATGCTTGGTATTAACCTAGCCGCAACGGTGAGCGTCCTAATGAGCCTCCACACAATAACCACCCAGCAGGCGGCAACGCAGCTGGTGGAGAATAGGTTCACCCCAGCCACCCCCCTCATACCCGGCGTAACCATCAGCGTTAACATCTTTCTAATAATACTTATAGCTATAGGCATAAGCATACTCATTCACGAAGTCTCCCACGGCATAGTTGCGTTGAGGTATGGTGGTAGGATTAAGTCAGGTGGGGCATTCCTATCACTCTTCATCCTCTACGGCGGCTTCGTTGAGGTTGATGAATCGGATCTCAGGAAAAAGGCTGGGTTAAGGGGAGTCTTAGCCATGTTATCGGCGGGTGTATTCTCAAACATGATCCTCTCCATAATCGCAGTGGGCCTAATGTACCTAGCCCTAATCCCAGTACTTCAACCTTACCTCTCTGGCATAATCATCACGAGTATCGCTAAGGATTCACCAGCCTTCTACGCCAATATACCGGTGGGTAGCATATTACTTGCTATTAATGGTAAACCCATTACATCAGTAATGAGTCTCCTCTACGTGCTTGAAGGTCTTAAGCCTGGCAGTCAAGTCACTTTAACGATATTTCACTCAGGGCTAATACATACATATAACCTGGTAACCTCAAGCAATCCATATGACCCTAACCTACCCTTCATAGGGATTTCGGTGAGTGATAGGTTATTTTACCAATTCGTGTATTGGTTATGGACAATTAACGTGGTTATAATACTGCTAAACACCATGCCAGCTTGGCCACTTGATGGTGGTCAATTCCTCTACCACGTATTACTAAGTATACCTGGCTTAAATGAGAAGTGGGCTAGTAGGGTAATGACAGCCGTAAGTGCGGTGTTGTGGATGTTATTCATCTTCACGCTTATTGTAAGCTTATCCTCAGGTTTATGGAGGATTGCGGTGACTCCACCATGAGGGCTGACTTAAAGTACCCCTTAACCATAGCCCTGGCGCTAGCCCTAATAGCGGCCCTAATCTCCGCAGCAACCCCTGTGGAGCTTCTCTTCTCAGTTGAGCCTAGGTTAATAGCCCCAGGTGGCTACTTAACATACGTGATTTATAGTGATGGTTCAATATACTGGGTTCCCTACACACCATTCTACATATACGCCTGGAGGTTCGCCTCAATAATGTTCCTACTCTGGATAGCAGTGTTGGTGATCTACGTCATTAAGCCGCTCAGGACGGCAGACCTACTTTCAATCATACTGGCCGTGATGTTTGCGGCGTCGAACTACGTCTACCTGTACTCCATAGGAGCCAGGGTGGTGATGTACCCCCTCATCTACGTCCTCTACACAATAGGCAAACCCCTGACCTTCATTGACATGGGGCAGGTGGCCCTAATCTACGCCCTCTGGAGGGCTTTTAAAAACGGGTTGATTAAGGTTAGGCGTGGAGGTAAGTGAGGAGAGGGTTCTAGGTATAGTGAATGCCCTAAGGGGATTAAGCATAGGTGATGTTTTAGCCTTTGAGGAGTCTGACCCCCAATTCCTGGTGGTTAAGGAATTGTGCAATGCGCTTGGTGACCCTGGGTTAGTGTCAGTGCTCGTGGCCATGAACTCCATAGTCAGCTACATGCTCACCGGTAGGGGTGAAAGGCACTGGAGCTACTTCAGCAGCTACTTCTCCAGGAATAAGCCTAATGACGTCTGCAGCGACTTCAAGAGGTACGTGATGAATAGCCCATACCTGGCCAGGGGTAGGGGGGCTAAGGTTAGTAGGGTTGAGAGGTTCTGTAGGGCTAACCTACACGTTAAGCTTAATGGATTAATGGACTTGGGTGAGGCATGGAGGTTACTGGCCAATGGCCTTGGGTCACCCATGAACAGCAAGACCATTGTCTTCGCAGTTAAGATGCTTTACTACGCCCACAGGGCCTGCGGCGTTAACAGCAAGCCACCAGTGGACCTACCGATACCGGTGGACTACAGGATAGCCACCCTAACCCACTGCAGTGGCCTAATTAAGGCGGATCCAAGGGTATTGATGAGTAGGCAGGGCCTAGTCCAGGAGACCTGGGGCCGGGTGTCTAGGCTATCGGGCATACCGCAGGTTAACCTAGACGCGCTACTATGGGTCCTAGGTGGCGCATTAATATACAGCGGCTTCAATGTGGAGGAGGCTCTGCGTAAATTACCAAGGGGGGTGTTGAGGATGCAGGATAAGGTGCAGGCCTACAGGAGACTAATGATTGAGCTAAGCGTCAACTGCGTTAGTAAGGGTGCAGGGGGTGGGGCCCTTGGTTAACGTGGGACTACTCATAGTTGGTGGGGGGCCTGCTGGCTCGTTCCTATCCAGGGAGGTTACCTTAAGCGAGGTTACACTTGTGGATAAGAAGAGGGTCAACTATGGGCCAGTCATATGCGGCGAAATGATGCCCAAGGCCGAGTTATTGAGGGGGCACATACCAGACGAGTTAATGGACTTAATCGAGTACACGCTTCACAGGTCCATTAGGAAGGAGGTTGTGGTTAACGATATCAGGAGGATGAGGATAATGATTAGGGTTAACGGGGAGGTTATAGACCTGGGTACGGTCAGCTTCCCCGCCTACATAGTGGATAAGGGGTTGATGATTAGGAGGATTATTGAGGAGGTGGACAGCAGGGGAGTTAAGGTGAAGTTCTCATCAACGGTGACAGGGTGCATTAGACATGGTGGTGGGTTTAAATGCAGGCTGATCAGTAAGTCCGGTGAGGAGTTCGTTGAGACTAGGCTACTGGCTGGGGCAGACGGCTACCCATCAATAGTCAATGACCTGGTCGGTAACCAACCACTGGACCCAATGGACACTGCAATAGCCACAAGCCAAAGGGCCACAGGTTGGGTTGGGGATCAGGATGAGGCTGTGGTGATCATGGACCCAGCCTTGGCGCCAGGTGGCTATGCGTGGATCTTCCCCAGGGGTGATGGGTCAAGTAACATTGGCCTAGGGGTCAGGGGTTATGACGCGTGGGTTAGGGGCATTAACCCAGTTAACCTACACCTCAAGTTCCTCAAGGCGTTTAACCTAACACCAACCCAAAGGTCAATACTCATGAAGACCATACCCGTTGGTGAATTGGGCATTAGCGTTGAGGGTGGTGGCGCATTCCTGCTTGGCGATGCAGCCGGCACGGTGGTATCAACTAATGGTGCAGGGATAAACACGGCAATGGTTAGTGGGTTAATTTTAGCCAAGGCCCTTAGGGATGGGTTAAACTACACCGCTGAGGTTCGGCGGGTTTTGGGCGCATTCCTCAGCGAGGTCAAGAGGCTTAGGGCCCTGGCTGATCCGATACTTGAGGATGAGGGTATGTTGGTTAGGTTAACTAGGTTGATGCCTAGGGAAACCCTCAGGTGGGTTATCAACGAGGCAATGCTGGCCTCGGTTAACCCAATGCTGAGGGTAATGGCAAGGCTACTGCTTAGTTTAATTGGGAGCCACCGGGGTTAAGGTAGGCACCTAACCAGGCCACCGTCTATCAGTATCATTGAGCCGTTTATGTAGGATGCCTTATCACTGGCTAGGAAGGCTACCAGGTAGCCAACCTCCTCTGGGTTACCATACCTACCAACTGGTATGTCCCTTGCCATGTCCCTTAAGACGGTCTCAACAGGCACCCCCCTCCTCCTAGACTCATCCTCAGCCAAGGCACGGGTCCTATCGGTCATTATGAACCCTTGCATTACGCCGTTGGCCGTTATACCCCTGGGCCCATACTCACCGGCCAGGGATTTGACTAACCCAGCTAGGGATAGCCTAATGGTGTTGGATAGAACCAGGTTACTGATGGGTTGCCTTAAGGTTAGTGAGGTCACGTAGATTAACCTACCCCAACCCCTCTTAACCATGTCACCAACCACACCCTTAGTTAACCAAACAGCCGAGAGGAGGAGCAGCTTAACCGCGTAATCCCAGTCCTCAAAGGTTAGGTCACTGAAGAGGCCAGGTTTAGGTGGGCCGGTGTTGTAGATTAGTATATCTATGGAGCCCATAACCTTCCTAGTCTCGTCAATAAGTCTCATCACGTCATCCCTATTGGTTAAGTCACCTTGAACATAAGCCACATCACCCCCAGTCTCCCTACTAAGCTCACTGGCCGCAGCCTTAAGTTCATCAGCGTTCCTGGCGAAAAGCATAACCCTGGCACCCTCCTGAAGCATAACCCTCGCAATACCTTTACCAATACCCCTACTTGAAGCAGTAACCAAGGTCACCTTACCCCTTAAACCAAGGTCCATGGGTAAGGTGGCGACCTGGACACTTAAAGATTAACCCATACGGTTACAAGTAATACTAAGCACAGTACATACCATTTGCAATCCTCTACTTAGTACTTAAATTATTCATTAATTTGTCGTGCAGTAGGGCTCTTAACTTAAGAGCGAACTGATGGGGAAGTTAAAAATTCTAAGTTTTTAAGTGAATAGTAGCATGACTTGACTTTAGCTTAAACCGGTACTGATCCACCGTAGAATTCCTTCAAGACCTCTTCAAGGCTTTTACCCTGTGACCTTGGTCCAAACAGATAACCCAATATTATGTTCAGTATGAAGAATGTCGTGGCCACGGCAGCTATAGCCCTGTAGCCAATTATAGCTATTATAGTTGGGACAAATAGGCTCCATACGCCCAGTGCAAACCTCATCCATGACCATGCGAAGCCCTGGGCACTGTTCCTAACCCTGGTTGGGAATAGTTCAGTGGACCAAACCCTGGTCTGAGGCCAAAGCCACATCCCATGTCCAAAGCCGAAGCCAATCACGTTAAATAGTGCAACCCAAAGTATACTGAAGGGTAGGAATATGGGTAGTGCAAAGGCAAGACCGCATATGGCTGAAGATATGGCGTACATAACATTTCTGTTTAGCCTATCGGAGAACGGCATGTAAACCGCTACAACGCCTATTATGGCTGTTATAAACCACAGTATATCTCCAACATAGGCCATGGTGGTTGTTGTGAAGCCTATATCCTTAAAGAAGTAAGGCAGGAAGAAGCCAAAGGTACCAGCTGGCACACCCCAGAATATGTAGATGGGGATTATGAAGGCTAGCCCCTTCTTATACTTAAAAATGTCACTCCACTTATATGATTCCTGGGTCTGTTGGCCTTGACTGGTTGGTTGTACTGGCTGTTCGCCAAGCTGCCTTAAGGCATCTTCAACAATGCTAGTCTTACCTGCCACTAACCCCCACCTAGGTGATTCAATTAACCCCCTTCTTAAAACCCATGTTATTATAGCTACAGCCGCCAATACCCCAAACACCACTCTGAAGGTTAAAGCTCCATAAGGCTCGAAGGCTATGCCTAAGAGCAGCATAACTATTGGCCCAATATACCAGAAAACATTCGTGAAGGCCATTAGGAACCCCCTCCTATACCTAGGCGCGTACTCAGCTATCAATGACCATGATGTTGGTACATCAAGGCCAACGGCAATGCCAGTTATGATGTAGCCTATGAGTAGCATAACGTAGTGAACGGCCGCGGCCATTAGAACGGTGCCGACGAAGTACGCCAATAAGTCGTACATGTAGATCGTCTTCCTACCATACCTATCCCCAAGTGGACCCGCCGCAATGGCACCTATGAACGCTGCGAAGGCATTCGGGCTAAAGGCAGCGATGATACCTAGAAGTAGCGGTGTTAAGTGAAATACACTAGTCCAGTATATTGTTGATACCGCCCCAGCCACTATAGCACCTGCATCAAGGAAATCACCCATAGCTGCTAACACAGTCCACCTGTAGTGAGCTGACGTTAACCTAGCCTCATCAAACCTTCTTATGACGTCCCAAGAGCTCATATCACGTGAAGTATACAATATCTTTAAAAGCATTAAACAATGAAGAACCTGAACATGTTAGCACCGGCAATATTACATATTTGTTTATAACCTATTATTCTAGGAAATACTTAAATAATACAATCCTTTGGACATTTATTAAAGCACCGATCTTAACCATATGGTACCTCGTATCGTTATAAAGGTTACGCAGTTAGCCAGTACCACGCTTAGGTAAGGTGATTCACACGCCTATGGAAGTATGCCACGTTTCAATATTAACCTTGCTGGTCTTATCTCCCTTTTCAACGGGTCTAGGATTAACCCAAATATTTCCAGCGTTACCGTGCCTAGTAGGTTCTCATCCTCACTCTCACCTAGGATCACAGGGGTGTGTCTCACTCCATAGGGTGGTAGCTCTATTACAGCCTCTGAGACCCCCCTTTCAATCATGGTTCCATCAGCCAAAACCAAGGATACCCTCGAAATCTCCCTCAACCCCAATCTCTCCCAAACCTTCCTCTTCAAAACAGTGTAAAATGCACTTGAATCTACTAGGAACCTAACTCTCTCACTTCTACCATCCTCGCTCCTCACAACCCCCTCCACGTACACTAAGCCCATATACTATAAGACATGCAACCCATTTAAAGACCTTACTGCGTTCATTGACCATGCCATCAGTTTAATGAATGTTCATACAGCTTAAATATTAAATTATTTTATCCATCCTTCCGACCATGGAATAAAACATGACCATAGCAAAAAAGAAATCATAGTTTAAGTTTAAAAGTAATATTAACCTATGCTTACCTTCTTCTCATTGCGATTATTGCTGCTACTGCTGCTATCACAATCACAATGACCACTATTCCAACTACCAGTGCTGTTGATATTATTGGCTTGGTTACTGTTACTGTTGTTACTGCTGTCGTGGTTGATGCCACTGTTGAAGTCACGGTACTAGTCACCGTTGCCGTTGACGTCACAGTTGAAACCGCCGTAGTTGTAGTAGTGGTGGTAGTTGTAGTTGTGGTCGTAGATGTGGTGGTAACAGGGGTAGTAGACGTAGTTGTTGTAGACGTAGTAGTCGTCGATGTAGTGATCGTTGAAGTGGATGTAGTAGTCGTTGTGGTTGTTGTGACTGGTGTGTATGGTATGTGGAAGTATGAGGCAACACACTCCTGAATCTTCACATCCGGGCTTGGTAAGCCTAGGTATACTGCGAATTCACGCAACTGCGGGTTAGTCCAAAGAGAACCATTAGCAATAGCCTGGGCTAGTGGTGGGACTTCGCCAGGTGGTGCGTAGGCGCCTAGTAGCACGTAGTACATTGGGCCGAATGTCCACCAGTAGTCCGCTGTACCCACTATTGCGTAGTTCGTCGTTGTTGGTAGGCAGTCATAGGTCCAGTTAATGTCAGCCACAGATTTAGCGTACATGAGTGGCGTTATCTTATCGTAGAGTGGTATTGCTGGTACGAAGTAATAGTACCATGCGAAGATTATGTCAATTGCCTCATCGTAAAGCTGAGTACCGGGCGTGGCAACTGTATCAAAGAAGACTTGCCAATTACTCAGATTAATGAAGCCGTATGTTGAGTTAATACACCAAACAATGGTACTATTGGGTAGTTTCAATGATGCTGGTGCGGTGTATGGTGTGCATGTGCCGTTAGGCCACTGGAACGGCCAAACATCGCTACCGGGCACATTAGCAGAGATGGCATCACCGCTTGCCCACCATGGCCACTGAAGGAAGCTCCAGGCCCCTGAGTATGATGGAGTGGCTGCAAGCCAATTGGTAGCAGCAACATACTGCCCATTCGGTATTGTGGTGCCGTAAAACACGCCCACGTCTTGTCCTATTAACTTTGCGTTAACGCCAAAGGCATCCAGTTGCGTCACAGCATCAGCAGCCATTGTCATCCAGTCGGTGAAGCCACTTGGTGCAAGCACCGTAAATGCTAGTTGTGTTCCGTTTGGTGTGTACCAGTATCCGTTAATCTTCTTGAAGCCCAGGCTTTGAAGCATTTGAGAAGCCTTAGTCCAGTTGTAGCTGCATGGTATTATGAATTGCCTAACATCAGGCGGATAAGTACCAATAGTCTCCGGGACAATAGGCTCAGGATAGTAGGCGGGCTTACTAATAGCCAAGCCCCACGATGCACCAACCTCAGTCCTATTAATAACGTAGCATAAAGCCTCCCTAACCTGAGGAATATTCCACGGGTAGTAGTGAGGGTTAAGGTAAATACCCATTGTGTTCCATGTTGGTGCGAAGTAGAGACCTACACCACGACTCGCAAGCACCATTGACTGCTGCCATGAGAACCCAGCGGACCCCCACGTAGCCTTACCCGCATACCAATATTCGTAAGCCACGGAGTTAGGACCCCATATTGCCTCGTAGGTTGGGTTATAGTAGTACCAGTCAGCAAGTGGGAATATCCTAAACCACTCGTTAAGTAGATTACTTGGTTCAAGGGTTAGGGTCATGTAATTGTCACTGAAGTATGTTAAGTACCATGGGTAGAGGCCCCAGTAGGGCACGACAATCTTAGTGATGTTCGTGCTGAAGGTCATAGCTTGAGTAACATTCATTGTCTTAAGCTCATTAACAACAGGCTCCCACACGGGCCAGGGCGTGTTAATGCACTGTGTCAGTATCCAAACCGGCACCAGTGGGGACCACTTGTTAACCAGTATCTGAATCGTGTAATTGTTAAGGACCCTCAAATCCTCATCTAAGAGGGATTGGTTTATGAATGGAGTCCACCAGGCAAAGGACTTAACACCAATGTAATACTCAGCGTACAGGTCCCATGCCGTGAATGGTATTGTGGCTGAGCCATTAAACCAGTAGAAGCCCTTATGAAGGTATATCGTTATCAAACCAGAACCATTAGGAAGAACCTCAACGGTCCAATTCTTAGCCAAAACCGGTAGGAACTGGCCGGTCAAGTAACTGTAAAAGGCTAGAGGTAGGTAAGTACCGAAACTAGCAATACCACACGTAGCTAGGCCAATTGGGTTAAAGGGATTGTAAATAGGCGTACCAGGGGCAATCTCAAAGGTAGCACCAGCCACAGGAAATATAATTTGAGGCTTCTGTTGGGCTTGGGCTATGTTTACGCTGTATGCAGCTACCACCACAATCACAACCGCCACCACCAAAAGAACGTACGTTTTACCAGTAGACATACAAGTAGGGTAATTAACACCCTTTTAACAGTTACTGTAAATAGATTAAGACACCCACTACATATTCATAGTGATAAATTTTAACTAATACACTAACAAGCGGATGAACTTTAATACTTCACCTGAAGTGCCTAGCCATCTCCTCATTACCGGGCATGTTCAGTATTGCATCTATGACCTGGTTCACCTGTTCATTAGACTTAGTTCTTGGATCCACTATAAGCCAGTTAAACAAGGCATCCCTACCGCCCTCCAGGAATGCGTCAATGGCCCACTCGGCCCTGGTTATCCTGGGTATTATAGCGTACCTAAGCACCCTGCCCCATGCCTTGGGTAGGTTGCTGAAGCTTAGCCTATGAATGCCCTTACCATCTATGACGGTGGGCATTTCAACAGCCACGTCGTCGGGTATCCCGGGTATTGAGCCTTGGTTAGGTACATTAACCTCGATCCTCTTAGCCTTATCCTCAACCATGGCCTCAATAACCATGGTGGCTGGTTCACCCTCACTCCTAACGGGTGGTATGTAGTCTGTTAGTGGCTTAGACTCATTACCTAGGGCCCTCGTTAACTCGTTGAACTCTATCTTATGCCATGTGAGGTACATGGCCCAACCAATCTCGGAGTCAGGCCCGCCCAATGGCCCATACCAGTACTGCTTAGTCTTAAGGTCCCAATGATACTTCCATGTACCACTCCTAACCGTGTCGCCTATTGGCCACAACCCATAGGCCCTGTACATGTCCGCTGCGGCTGGGGATACGTGCACATCAAATGGGTTACTCTGCTCCTCCCTCCACCTAGCCCAGTACTCGTTCACCCTTTTACTCAACCATTCGTCGATGAGGTGGTATGCTTCCTCACCATTATACCTGAACTTAGTTAACCAAATGTCGTGGTTAACCCCAATAACCTCAACCTCAGCCTTACCCTCATCAAGGCCTAGAACCCTAAGCAGATCCCTATACCCGTAGTAGCCGTCACACAGGCCGATTACCTTAGCCTTAGTCTGCCTACTTATCAACGTGGTTAACTCGAAGACCGGGTTGGATACGTTGAGCAGCCAGGCGTTTGGCGCGTAGTCAACCACGTCGTTGGCTATGTCTAAGGCTAGCTTAAACTGGTAGTAGCCCCAGATCGTGTGGTAATCCGAGACCATGTTCCACTCAACGCTGTTAATACCCCTATAGTACCCGTACCTCTCTGAAATCTCCCTCATCCTCTCGTAGTGCCCATGACCCTTAGCCAGGGTTGAGTTAACCACGAAGTCGGAATCCCTAATGGCCTCCCTCCTATCCGTGGTGGCCACGATGTTCAAGTTAGCCTTAATCTCGGAGACGTACCTCTTAGCGAACCTAGTGACCAGCGCCAGCCTCTCCTCATTAATATCCATCAAAACCACGGTACTACCGCTCAGGCTAGGCATCAATGCTAAGTCCTTAACTAGGCGTATGGCCCAAGCCGCACTCCCAGCCCCTATTAGGGCTATTTTATAGCCGTGGTTAACCGGCATGACCTAGTTAACTTAATTGGGTTTAATAGTATTGCTGTAAATACCTAATGCACCGCAGCCAGTACCCTATATAGAAGAATGCATTGGCAATGCTTTAATTGCTAAACCAGGTGAAGGTAGGTATGATAATCATGGCCCTGGATTCGGGTAAGACAAGGACAAGCGCCGTGGCTATTGATGAAGGGTTTAACGTGCTCTGTAGGGCTGAGGGTAGGGGTGGCGGCTTAATATACAGCAACGACGTTATTAAGGATGCCCTAGTCACCACTATTAATAGGTGCCTCAGGTCAATGGGGGTTAGTGCCGATTCCGTTGACTTAATAGTTGTGAGTTGGGCTGACTTGGATACTGAGGCCTACTGGGTTAAGGCCAGTGGGATAATTGGCGATGTGGCCGGTGAGCTTGGTTTACCAGGTAATAGGCTTATGTTCGACCACGACGCCGTTGCGGCATACTACGCAATCACCCTCGGTGAACCTGGGGTTGCTGTGATAGCCGGTACGGGGGCTATAGCCCTAGGTATGAATAGGCGTGGGGAGAGGGCTAGGTCAAGTGGCTGGGGTTGGTTAATTGGCGATGAGGGTAGTGCAGGCTGGATAGCCCTAAGAGCCTTAAACGCAGCCTCAAGGGCATACGACGGTAGGGGGCCTTGGACAAGCCTAATCAACAGGTTGGCAAGTTACTTTGGCGTTAGTAACCTACTTAACATACTTGACAAGGTTTACTCAGAACCCCCCGAGATTGATAAGATAGCCGAGTTAGCCAGGCTAGTCTCAGAGGAGGCTGAGAGGGGTGATGAGGTCTCAGTGAGCATATTGAGGGAGGCTGGGCGTGAACTAGCCCTAGACGCAGTCTCAGTGGCCGAGAGGCTGGGTATGGTTAGCGACAGCATCGTGGTTGGTGGTGTGGGTAGCGTGTTCAACTCGAGGATAGTTTGGGAGACCTTTAAGGAGGCTGTTGAGTCAAGGTTAACCAAGGCCACTGTCAGGGGGCCGTTAACCGGCCAATACTCAATACTGGGCCCATTGGTAATGGGCTTGATGAAGATGGGTATTAGGTTAACGCAGAGGGAGGCCGGTGAACTACTGGCTAGGTTAGGTGCTTAAACAATTAAAACTCTTTAACAACCCTAACCAGGTTCCTGGGCCTCTCAACATCAACACCCTTACTAAGGGCATAGTAGTAGGCTAACAGGTACACGGGGACCATTAGGGCTAATGAGTCCCACTCCCCAAACCCAGTACTGCAGTTAACCTTAACGACGCCACTACCGTTAACCTCGTTCACGTTGGTCACCATAAGCACCCTAGTCTCACTCCCCCTAGCCCTATCGTTAAGTTCATTAAACAGCTTAACGACACCCCCACTCATAGTGTCAGATTGGTTAAGTACCACTATGGCCTGTCTCTCACCCACCGTGGCCACTGGCCCATGCCTAAACTCAAGGGCATTGAGGGCCTGGACCGCGGTGTACGATGTCTCCTCAAACTTGAGCGCTGACTCAAGGGCCATTGGGTACGATGAGCCATGGCCAAGGAATATGAACCTACCAATCCCACCACTAGCCCACTCACCGGCCACTTTGCTCAGTGTCATTAGCATCCCCTTATCGTTAAGCATTCCGTCAATGCAGCTGGAGAGGG
>NZ_LCTF01000024.1 GCF_001663375.1 Caldivirga sp. MU80 | reverse complement strand
ACATGGGTTATAACAGGCGCGGCTAACATGTAACCGTTCGTGACCTTAGTGAGTAGTTTGTTGCGCCTGCGCCTCTTTGAGTGTAGCCTCTCCACTGGATCCTTCGACTTAACCAGCTCAGCCGCCTTCCTGAGGCGCTTCTCGGGTATCTCCGCGTATATGTTCTGCATGAACCACGCCGCGAGATATGCAGCATGTAAAGCCCTCTTAGTCTCCATCTTAGCCCTGGGGTATGATTCCGCAATCCTCCTAAGCCACTCAATCCTATCCCTCAAGACCCCGTCGGCACCCTTAGACTTCACGTCCCTGACTATTTCTGAGACCACGGCCGGGTTCCTGAACTCAACTTCACTCAGTTCATTGGGTATTTTCCCAAGCTTCCTCTCAAGGAACCTCCTCATGTCGTCGGTCGTTATGTTCATGGTTAAGTGGTATAGAGGCGCTATCCTCCTCCTAGTCTGCAAATCTAAGTAAACCCAAAGGGTTGTTGGTATTGTTAAGCCTGCATTAGCCCGAGGCCACCTGTCAACCATCTCAAAGTACCTGTCACGGAGGTCATCGAAGTCGTGAAAGCCGTATTGCGCGGGCATTTCAACAACTCTCTCGAATTCATCCACAACAATAAGCGTGAACCCCTCATTCACCAGGTCTTTGATTACCTTAAGTAGTCGGTTTAATCCAGACCCCTTCACCTCAATATCAATCTTAGCCCCTACAGTACCCGTACCCTTAATTGACTGCTTCCCAAACACCCCGCCTAACCATTCCCTCAGCTCCTCACCACACCTCTCCTCAAACTCCTCGGCAATATCAATGGCTACCTCGTTAAGGTTCACAGTACCCTCTTCAGCCCTAAGCACCTTATAGGCCGCGAGAACCGTAGCCCTACCTCCCAGTGCATTCTCTGCAAATACCGATAATGCCGCAACTAAGGTCTTACCAAAACCATAGAACCCAGTTACCGCACCCCCCTCCTTTAACGCTTGGTAACTACCCCTTAGCAACCTAGCTAGAGCTGGGTTGGCTGGCTCCCCGAACTCCCTCACCTCCCCGCAGATCTCGGGTACCGCTTGGTAGGCTGATAATGCCGCAATTTCAGGCGAACTCATGGTGGATATAAATAATGAGGAAGTCTCTTTAAAAGCTTCCTTAGTTTCTCAATCTTATTATAAACTTTAGAAACCTCGGTAGCCTTACCGTAAATCTCACGACGTTGCAGTGCTGAGTGTAACGCTGCGTAGTATGCGGCTATGTCGCTTATTGAAACCACATGCGTCTTTCCCACAATTACCCTGCCAACCCTCATCCTAACGTCACTTATGTACACCATTTCATCCCTACTCGGGGTATCAAACACCACCACCTCAACGTCCTCCCTCCTCAACTCATTAACTATGGTGTCAGTGGTTGGGTTTGGTATGGAGACTACCTTAACCATGTGCCTACGTCTCAACGACTTCACGTACATGTCCACCAGGTCCCCATGCTCCTTTAGGTGAAATCCGTAAAGGATGAGCTTCACGGCATTATCAACCCTGGAGACACGCCTCTGAGCCAGGTATCCGGCTACCTGCACTAAGTGCATATTTAAATCAACTACATCAGGCCACTCGTAAATAGCCACACCAGCCCCATACCCCACTTCACGGTATTTCGAGAAGTCAACTGCAGCAATCCTAACCCCCATACCCTATCAAACAGTCCCTCATTTAAGTTTCATGGATTATGTTACTCAGTATCAATCCCTAGCTCACTAAGTAATTCGCTTATTCCAACTACCTCAAGTGCCGTGGCTTCACAAGTATCCTCCCAGTGAGCAACGTAACTGAGATCCTAGTTAGAAATGGTTCACCAACCCTCAACACCCTCTTGACCCCTAAACCTAATGAACAACAGGACTTCCTAAGGTCGATATCAGGTAAGGATTCTATATCCATGGTTTAGTTAAGTCCCTAGGCATAATTAATGCGTTTATGCTTAAGCCGGTGTTAATAATTATTCCCATACCTGGCGATGAGGGTATCTTCACCGCTTAGGTAAATCCCACGTTCCTCAAGGGACTTTGCTGCCTTCACTACTCCACATGCAAAGTTAACCATTTGTTCTAAGTCGTCGCCAATTTTCTTAATTAACACTGTAGCAATATTATTCCTACCATGGGCTACGGCAAGTGACGCTAAGAAGTAGGCAATTGCCGATAAAGATACCCCTAAGGAAAAGTTTATGAGCGACTCCGCTAGAAGCACGAGCGAATACCTCACGTTAGTGTCCCCCTGCTCACAGGCAACCCTATGCAGTAAGGACGCTAACATACCATAGGCACCGTTAATTGCAGTAAGCAACTCATTAACGTCATTAACATTCTCTAACTCAGCCTCCAATTCCTCGACTTCCCCAGGCTTCAACAAGCCATACCGTCTTAACACCTCCATAAGCGTAAGTAAGGTACTCTTAAGTACCTGCCCCTTACCCTCCACCTGGGCTAGGTTATTGAGGTTCTGAATCTCATCCCTCATAAGGTCCTTAGCGTTATTGCAATAATCATCTACATTAACCGTTCCGTTAGCTAACTCTCTTTCAAAATTCTCAATAAACCTATTGAGCCCTTCACTATGGTGGGCAATTAGGTTCCTAACCGTATCAATAACATCACTAAGCCTCCTATTCAACCCAGCAATGTTGATGTCTAATGCGGAGACCTGCGGCATCATTAGGGTGTTATGTCTGGCCTGTACCAGTTTGGCGTGTTCAACCACATTATGCCCAGCGCCACCACTGCCCTTACGCCATCCACCAACTGCCTAACCCTCCCCAGTAGCCTTAGGCCTATTAGGTAGGCAACTAGGGTTAGCCTCCTGGAGAGTATGAGGGTCAACACCTCCAGTGCAGCCTGCCTAATGGCGGCCAGTAGGCCTGGGGACTTAACAACCCCACCCCTCCTAATGAAAAATATCACCGAGTCCAATAACCCCCTCCTCAACGGCGAAACCCTCCACCACACACCCAGCCTAATGGCCCTAGTTCTCAATGCAGGGAGGGTGCGGGGGTTGATTACCCCAAGCCTACTGGCCAAGTACTCCCCCACAAGCGTGGTTGCAACCTCACCAATACTCCTCAACGCCATTTTACAGTAACCGTATTACCAACCCCCTTTAAAACAATTACCCGTAGGAACCTCATGCATTTAACGTGAGAATGGGGTTAAGATAACCCTCAACCGCCTTGGCGCATCCGTAATCAGCCTCCTCGGTATTGGCTTAACAAGCAGCATGATGAGGGTGAATAGGAGTAAAACGGCTAACTGCGGTATGGGCCAGGTTAATGCCGGGTCACTCATGGCGTATAGTATTGCTGAGGCCATTGGGGCTGCTAGGGATAGGGCAGTCACGGCCCCAAGCCTCCACCCCCACGGCCTATTGTTAAGCCAGTAGAGTATCAGCGTTAATGTTACGCCCACGTAGTTTGCAACCACCACTGCGTATAGGTTCATTAAGTGGGCTAGGGCTATGAAGGTTAAGACACTTGCAACTGCACCCACTGCGCTCCTCTCCACGGCTAACCAGCCCTTCCCAGTGACCCAGTAGTACATCATGTAGACTCCATCAACCACCGAGGCTGGTGTTGTGGCGAAGAGGAGCATTACGTATGGTACAGCCGCCGTATAGGCCCCGTTAATTACGTGTAGGATTGGGGCCAGTGGGGTGAGGAGTATGGCAGTTAAGGCTAGTATTGAACCCACCACCACGTACCCCCCTGAGTAATCCTTAGCCAAGGAACCCACGTCAAAGCCCACCGCATAACCGTGACTAGCCACAGTACCGAACACTGCGCCAACTGAACCCGCAAACCCACTCAATAAGCCGATTATGTTTAGCGTTAACCCATATATCCCAGATGCCGATGGGCCGAGGAGCTTAAAGACTAGGTAAGCCATTAGCGTGCTTGAAATGCCCCCTAGGTATGCGGCTAGCCAGTACTGGAAGCCCATGTTAACGTACTCCTTAACCCTAGCCCTAATTAGGCCGTAGCCTGCCCTTAAACTTGGCCACTGCCTAACCTTGCCCATGTAGTATGCGGCTATGGTTAATTGACCTATTAGGTAGGATACTGCTATTGCGTAGACGTTCCTAAGCAACATTATTAACGCTACTTCAATGACCCTGAAGGCTATGTTGCCTAGGGTTAACCCAACACCCTGCGTGGCCACTGAGCCCACTGCCCATAGGTGGAAGTTCAACGCATTGTTAACGCCCTGTATTAGGGTGTAAACCGCCCATACAGCCACTATGCCCATCAGCCATGCTGGTACACCATCCTTTATGAAGACTGGTATTAGGGCTAGGCCAGTCACGGAGTAGGCTAGGGTTAGGGTTAGGGATAGTGCGAACATTGCCGAGTAGTGCATGTAGACGGTGCCACCCCTGGCGTGGTTCATGGCACCCTCCCTGGCTATGGCGTTATCGATACCGAAGGTTGGGAAGAATAACCCAACCGTTGACAGTAGGGCCAACATTGCGTTGTAGTAGCCGTACTGGGTTAGGGGAATGAACCTGGTGAGTAGTATTATGTAGGCTAGGGCTAGGGCGTAGTTAACCACAGTGGATGCGTAGTTGGTGAACACTCCGAGCAGCGGTGACTCACTGATTAACTCCCCCACCAAGGCCCTCAACCAACACCCCTTATTAAGTAATACACGACCCCACCCCCATTCTAAGGGGCGATTGCTAAACCAACACCACGGCCAATACACACAGCATTAAGCCTTACCACAATGCCTTAGCTGGCTAATGAGGGGCCGAGTGCATGTGGGTTGAATGGTGGTGTAGGGTTTAAGCAAGTCATTAGATGCCTGCCCCTTGCCATAACTTTATAAAACCAAGCAACATGCGTCTGATTGTGGGTGAGTTTGATGATGCGTTGCTGCTTTTAGGGAGGTTAATGCCCATCGTCTTCATAGCCTTCAACCTAGGTAACACGCCAGTCCTAATAGCCTCACTGGTGCTCCTGGCCATTAACCTGGCCACCTGGGGTAAGGGCATTGACCTTGAGTTAACCCTACTCGGCATAGCCATCATCGGGTTGATGCAGCCCTTAATTGGCCTAGCCCTCTCCATACCGATGACCCTCATCCTTGACTCGGCCCTGAGGATCACCGGCAACGCAAGGCCTTGGTGGGTTTACGCAGCAGCCATATCGGCATCGGCATTGGCCTCAGCGGCCTTAATCAACCCCATGAAGGCGTTAAACTACGCAGCACCCCTAGCCTACGTAACCCTAACACCCCTTGCAACCTGGCTCACACTGAAGGCGGCTAGAATCAGCCTAACGCCAAGCAGGAGGCTTGAAACCATAGCCGGGGCGCCATTGGACTACGGCCTAACGTTAACCACCAGGCCGAGGATTAAGGCAACGCTTGAATTCGTAGGCAACGAAGGCTTAACCATAAACCCACCTAAACTAGCCATAAACGGGCAGTGCACCGTTAAGGTTAGGGCCCTTTACCAACTGGGCGGCGTGAGGAGGCCTAGGCTAAGGGTTAGGTTAATCGACCCCAGGGGCCTTGTGACCGTGGAGAGGGTTATCATGCACCCACCGATAACCGTGATTCCTAGGCTTAGGGCAGCGGCCGAGTACGCAACGGCAATGGTTAGGAGGCTTTCCCCATGGGGTGTTGAGGATGTGGAGGAGGTTAAGGAGTACGCCCCAGGGGACCCGGTTAGGAGGGTTCACTGGAAGAAGACGCTTAAGCTCAGGAGGCTCGTGGTTAAGGTGCTTAGGCAGGAGGTGGACGAGTTAAACATAGCCCTAGTACCCTACGCATCAAACGAGGAAACCCTGGACAGGGTTGGGGAGGCGTTAATACTAACCATAGCCACAGCCCTACTGAGCAGTAGGGTGGTCAAGGTGTACGTGGTCGACGGGTCAACGGAACCGTTAACCATAACCCCACGAAACCTAAACGACGCCATAACAAGGCTAACGGGCACGTTAAGGAACCTAAACATAAAACCAGTGGGCGGGTTAGACACCTGGGGCCTCCTAGACAGGATCAGGAGGGACAGGTTAACCTTAATCAACGGAATCAGGGACCCCCTAATAGTGATAGGGGAATCAACCTGGACAAGAAGCCTATGCAGGACAGGATCAGCCTGCCTACTAATAAACCCAAGAACCAACACCCAGTGAGAAACCAGCAGATATCACACGCGCCATTAGGCATCCCAAGGCATGAAACCAAAACCATAAGTTTTGGGCTGTCAGAGTAGCGATAACATTAATACTGAAGACTAACCACGGCACACCACACGTAAACTCATCAAGCCTTAAGGCGCCAAGATAACAGTGACGTTAAGGTTATGTGCTGGTGGCGTGTTAATGGCAACTGCGGCAGTGGATGGTTTCATTAAATTTTGGACTGGTAGAGTCACGATAATATTAATATCGGCATCGTTGGAGTCGATGTTACTGTCCTGTACCTTTATTGATCGGCTAACGGGGCGTGCGGGTTCATTGGAGTTTGGGCTGTCAGAGTAGTGATAATATTAATATCACCACGACTCTACCACTCCAAAACGCAAGACAACCACTTAACCCCGCAAATCATATAGCCACTGCAATATGACACACAAAGCCAGCATTAATATCACCACGATTCTATCAGTCTTAAGCATTAAGCACCGTGTGCCTTTGGATTGTCAGAGCCGTGGTGATATTAATACCGGTGATGAGCGCACTGCATGTGCATGCAATCAGCTGGCTCTATGGCTTATAGGGCTGAAGAGTTATCTTGGTTTTTGGACCGGCAGAGTCACGATAATATTAATATTATCACTACTCTAACAGCCCAAAACTTAAGGCAGCCACCCAACCCTACAAGCCATAATTACTAATCAAGTTGATGCCGTGGGTAACTCGATGGCGCATACAAACCTTAGTATTAATATTTTTTAAAATATATTAATTTTATTGCTGTTCTCTCACTCCAAAACTTAACGACACCCATTAGCCAACAGCCACCAACCCAACACACAACACATGGACATTAATCTTAATATTATCACGGCTCTGACAGCCCAAACTCCAATGACACCCAGCGAGCCAACTGCACCCTAATCAACATGCATGAAGCCAGTATTAAGATTACCGCTACTCTACCAGCCCAAAATTCAAGATGCAGACTTAGCCTATAAGCCATGGTAGCTAACTCAACCACACATTAAGGTTAATATTACCACGCTTTACTACCCTAAGTTTTTAACGAACCTACACCACGCTAAGCAATCTTAATATTACCACTACTCTATCAGCCCAAATTTTTCGGTAAGCTTTTCCTCCAGGGCCCTTAACAGTGTTATTCATGCCAAGGACCCGTACTTAGGATTATGCGCCATGTGAGGGGCTTACATTGGGTGCGTGGTTTGTAATCTTTGGGTGTTTTTCAGGGTAGGGGAGGTGTGTTTCTCTCCCTCCCCGATTCCAGTAGCCATATGCCGTATTTATTCGCTGCCTCCAGTGTGTTGGGGCTTGCCCTTAGGCAGTAAAGCACCTTGATGATTTTTCCGGGGAATTTATTCGGCATGGCCTTGATGGCTTCCTCAATCTTCCCGTTAACCCTCTCCACCGTCCTTGGGCCAGCCCTAACCTTAGCCTCACCGACAATGGTAACGGCACCGTTGGTACCGTATATGTCGAACTCGTAACCACTGTTCAGGAAGGTGGGCTTAGTCTCAACCACAACACCCCTCTGCCTCAGGTAGTATTGAACAGTGTCATTAGCCTCCTCCTCAGTGGTTATGGAGTACTTCTCTAGGGTGCTTTTCACATCCCTCAAATCCCTCCTAATCCCCCTAACCTCCCTCCAAAGCGCCTCCTGACCCTTCCTTAACGCCTCTTGACCCTCCCTCAATGACCTCACTTCCTGCCATAGCCTCCCCTGATCCTCTCTTAAAGCCTTAACCTCCTGCCACAGCTTCTCCTGGTTCTCTCTCAATGACTTAACCTCCTCCCATAGTTTCTCTTGGTTTTCTCTTAGCGCTCTCACCTCTTGCCACAACTTACCCATTTCCTGCCATAATTTCACTTGGTCCTCTCTAAGTGACTTTACCTCTTGCCATAGCCTCTCCTGGTTCTCCCTCAATGCCTTCACTTCCTGCCATAGCTTAGCCTGATCCTCCCTAAGCACCTTTACCTCTTGTAGTAGCTTCTGCATTGTGTCGACTAAGCCACCTAATGCTGTTAGTACACTGTTTAGTGTGGTTAACATGGTGGCTTGGTTATCCGTCAACTTAGTCACCACGTCCATTAGGCGTTTTAAGGTGGCCTGCACATCAGTAATGCCCAGCAACCCAACCACAGCTAACCTAAACTCCTCATCCTCCTTCAAGAGGCGCAGTAACTCATCCCTAAGGGACACTGGGTTAGAGAACTGGTAATGTGAAAATAAACTTTTCCTTAGTTATGAAACTACTCGTTTAGGTGCATTAGTCTTTGAAAATGAGGCAGTGAATATACCTTGCATCGAAAGGTTAGGCGGCCCCCCTCCTTATGGTGTACTCCCCGGTTACAGGCCTTAGAATTATTACCGTTACCTCATCGTTATTGGCTAGGTTTAACGCCTCTATAACCCTCCTCGGTAGTGTTATCCCAAACCTACTCGTGGATAACCTCCTAAACGTGGCCTCGTACATGTGGGTTAACCCACCCTTCACCACTATGGCCTGGACCTTCTCATCAAAACCCAGGTACCTTACGAATGATGGTATGGGTATGTATGAGTTCGTCGGCCCATAAATCCTAACCCTAGCCTTAACCTCAACACCCTGAAGCAACCTAAGGGACTCTATGGACACTACCAAGCACCCTCCAGGCCTTTTTAAGGATTACTATAATTCATTTATAAATGAATATTTTACTTAAATTTCACGTAAATTTTTACGTAATTATTTGATTTATAATGAATAAACTTTATAAACCCCCACCCAGCCTAGGCCACTTATGCTACTGGTTACCGGGAGGACGGCTGGCCTCTCCTCAAGGGCCTTTGAGGGTAGGTATAAGGAGCCGTGGGAGATTAGGGACATACACATAGCCAACCACCCCAGAAACGGAGGACACTTAATCAACTTCACAATAACCAACAACCCCAACGACCTAACCCTCATATCCTTCGACATACCAGGCGGTGGGACCAGGGTCTACTCCAGGATTAGGGAGGTTGCCACCTGGATGCTCTGCCCAAGGATAGACAACACGACTTACCTAACACCAAGCCTAACCATAGGCAATGCACTCCTAGCCCAAATACCCAACACAGCCAACGTAACCAGGTATTTCGTTGAGCCACTGGATAAGGCCATAGTTGAGAAGGCCCTTGCCAACACGCTAAGCGACCTGGTTAAATACGCCAAGAGGCGCATCACTGCATTACTCAACGCCAGGGGTAGGGCTGCCGCTGATGGCGTTAAGCTCATTGATGGCTTAACGGAAGTTATGGTTTACTCAGCCAGAGAGTGGGTGAGGAGGGGCTACGCCGTCAACATGAGGCTTGTGGATGGTTTAGCCAGGGCATTAAGCCACACAACCCAGTTCAAGGCAAGTAACAGCTTAGAGGGCTTAAGTTAAACCACCAAAAGCATTTTAAAAGGTTTCCATGGTTAAATCGCCGTGGGCCACGTGTACGTGTCCGCCAGGTTTAGGGGTAGGGGTGAGTTAACCATGGATAAGGTTCTTGTGGATACGGGGGCCACCTTCACGGTAATGCCGCTTGATGTTGCCGAGAAGTACCTCTATGAAACACCCCTTGAAGCCGAGTTGAGACTTGGCGATGGTAGGGTTGTTAGGGCTAGGGTCTTCGTGGCTGAAGTTGAGATTGAGGGTAGGAGGGGGCCAGCCAGGGTAATGGCCTTCAATGGCGCCACGCCAGTAATAGGCGTTGACATATTAGAGACCCTAGGCCTTAAGGTAAACCCAGTAACGGGTAAGTTAGAGAAGAGTGAGTACTACATGCTCTACGTTTAAGGGGCTGAACAGGTTAAGTAGACATGATGCCCTGCCTTATTGGAGTGGGGGTGATCTCGGGGTTTTGGTTATTGCCCCTCTTTAAGGTTGTCTTCATGTCTACTGGCAAGTCTCCCAATAAGCCTAATTGAAAACCTACCTGGCTTGCGCCTAATCCAAGTAATTAGGGTTAAGCCAGGCACACCAGACAGCTACATCCTCAACATGACATTCCTAGGAGCACAGTACTGGGCTTGGGTTGTCACCAAGGCTAAGTACGGTAAACCAGCACCATGCTACGACCCAATAGGTTGGACGTATGGGTACTGGGTCTGGAACCTCAACATTACCGAGCCTATCGGGGCTAACTGGCAGTACTACTGCGGGCCTAAGGGTGTTTGGCTAACCGTTGAAGCCCTAGGGGGTTCAAAAAGGATTGTTTTTGAGGGTTTGGGTTAGGTTGGTGGTTGGTTTGGTTGCTTCCTCAATGCACCGTACTTCCTGTACGTTATTCCACGCATTGCGGCCGCATACAGTAGCACCTTGAAGGCATCAGGAGTCTTGTCAATATACTCCTCGTAAAACTTCCTGGCTAGGTTGTGGAGTTCCTCAGCCTCCTCAAGGGTTAAATCATCCTTGTTCACGAGTTCAAGGAGTCTCTTCTTCTCCTCAGCCGTAAGCGGGTTTGTTGCAATTGAGGTTAGCCTCATGATTTCCGACCTTAGGTAGTTCACCTCGCCTTGGTTCAAGACGCCCTTCAACCCAAGGTACTCGACAATGGACTCGCCAACACCATTAATGGCATTGGTGAGCCTTTCCAGCCTCTCACTCAGCCTTTCAATATTCTTCTCAATCCTAGCCTCCATCTCAGTTAGCCTACTATCCATCTTGGTTAGCCTGCTCCCAAGCCAGTAGGCTGCACTACCCACCGCCACAGACACGGTAACCACGGTACTGAGCACGGTCACAAGTACAGTCACAATATCCATACTTCGGGCACTGTGTTAAAATACCTATAGCGTTTAAAAGGCTGTTGCTTCAATAAATGATTGGTTTGGGTTAAGTTAGTTTGAGTGGCATCAGTTCCTTGTTGTACCTTCCGTACGTTATACCACGCACTGCGGCGGCGTAGAGGAGTAGGTACCATGCCTCATCCTTATCCATGTGCTCCTCCCAAAACTTCTTAGCCAACCTCTCAAAGTCATCAACCTCCTCGGGCGTGAACTCATCCTTACCCTTATTAATGTACCCAAGGAGTCTCCTCTTCTCATCCTCTGTAAGTGGGTTGCCTATGATTGAGTTTATACTGCCGAGGGCAGTCTTCCACGCATCCACACCCTCAAGGATACCCCTCTTGCCAAGTTGTTCGATAAGCCCAGCTACAACATCACCCTGCTTCCCAAAAGCCTTAACGAGAATGTTTAACCTATCCTCAACCCTAATAAGTCTCTCCCTCAAATCACCAATATCCCTCTGAACACTTGACCTTAATTCATTAATATCCCTTCTAAATTCCTCTCTCAACCCCTCAATATCCCTCCTAACATCATCCCTAATATACCTCTCGAACCTATGCATGAAGCTAACTACAGTGATTACAGCACTTATTACACCCACTACGGCACCTATGATGGCGGCTATAATGCTTATCACACCCAGAATACTCATACTCGAGCAGCGTGTAAAAACACTAGAACTAGTGCTTTAAGTTTTTTGAGTATTTTAAGCTTTAACCATTAACGCTTCAATAAAGGAGGGATTTTGAAGGGGGATTGTTTAAGGGGTTGGGTTAGGTTAAGTTAGCCTGAATCTTCTTGGTGCTGGCTTGGCTAGGATTGGCATTACCAAGGCTAGGAGTATTAGCAGGTCTAGCATGAAGCCATTCTCATACAACCATGCACTAACGTACCCATTCCAAGCCTTGATAATGGATTAAACCTCATCCTTCAGGTAGTAGAAGACCCTACCTTAAAGGGTGAGACTTAACCGTGGTAGTTGGAGGCGTTACTTGCCTGCGGTAACCTTCCTGCGCTGGGCCATGGGTACCCTTGTCCTGCTCCAGGATGTGGCTATGGCTACGGCTATTAGGGCTAGGGATGACTTGAAGGCTAGGTGTAGGCTGTTTATGAACGTTGCCATTAGGCTTTGGGTTAACGTTGATGTGCCTACGAATATTTGAAAGGCCACACTCCTCGGTATGGCCATGGAGGAGACCACTATGGCTATTATGAAGCTCAGTATCATGCCGATGTTGCCGATTGTCCTATTCGTACCTGAGGCTATGCCGTACATGCTCCCAGGCACCTCAAACATGACCATTTTACCGTTAGCCGCAAAGAACATGGCCGCCCCAATACCGCTCACCGACGCTATTAATGTTATCAGGTAGAGGGGGGTCGTTAACGTCAATAGGACGTCGTAGAGCACGTAGGCCACGGCCTGCAGCATAAGCCCCACTGAGGCAACCACCCTCGCATCAAACCTATCAGCCAACCTACCACCAAGTGTAGCCGATAATGAACCAAGCAGGTAACCCGGCACAAGCCACAGTGAGGCCTCGAAGGGGTTAAGCCCCCTAACCCCCTGGAGGTACATTATTACTAGGAAGAGTATTGCGTAATTGGCCATGTACTGGAAGAAGTAGGAGAAGCTTGAGAGGGTGAACATCCTTATCCTGAACAGGCTTAAACCAATAAGGGGATACCTGGCCCTCGACTCCACGTATATGAAGGCCAGCAGTAGGGCAGTGCCCAACAGAGCCATTAAGCCAACCATAGCGTTATAGCCCACCCCGGCGTAGGTTATGCCAGCCATTGAGTATAGGCCAAGGGATAGGCCGAGCGTCACGGCACCCGGCACGTCAAAGCCCTCCCTAACCCTAACACCCCTATCCCTAAGGTACATTAGCCCAACGGCGAAGCCGACTATGGCTATGGGTACGTTCACGTAGAAGATCCACCTCCAGCCAACGAATGTGGTTAAGACCCCGCCAACCAGTATGCCGGCCACCGCACCCAGGTTCCAGCCCATTGAGGTCGTCCCAAAGACGAAGCCCCTCTCATTGGGTTGAAAATAATCGCTGGCTATGGCCATGGTGTTGCTCGTCATCAGTGAGCCACCGAAGGCCTGCACAACCCTGAAGGATATCAACTCCACCGCATTCGCTGATAGACCGCACAGGGCACTACCCACGCCGAAGAGCACCATGCCCAGGTTGAACATGGCTGCCCTACCCTTAACATCACCAAGCTTACCCAACTGCGTTGAAAGCACCGTGACCGTAAGTATGTAGATTAATATTACCCATATCAACGTCGCCAAGTCACTGTGTAGGGCCGTCAACATCACTGGGAGCGCCAGTATTACTATTGTGCTGTCCAGGGCCGCCATGAATGATGCAATCGTCAGCAGTGTCAACACGACCAGTTGAACCTTATTCACAGGGGCGGTTTAAGCCGCCATATTTAAACCTTTTAATAGGTTCCACAGTGCTGCGCTTAAAAGCCCTAATTAACCCAAAGTGGCGTGAGGGCACTGATCTACTGGTCGATTAGTGGTGTTGGTGGTGCCCAGAGGCTCTACGCGGCGTTCGCGAGGGCACTGATGGAATGCGGTATCAATGTTGACATACTGGCCAGTTACGGCATTAGCCTAAGCAAGGTTAAGAGGGACCACGGCATTGACCTAAGTGGGGTTAACGTAGCAGTGGTTAAACGCCTCCCCTGCAGCAATGCCCCATGTGGCTTAGTGAACTCAACCGTGGGTGTGGGTAAGTTGACCAGCATTGCAGGGGACTATGACCTACTGTACCTAGATGACCTATACCTCTCACGGTACATTAGGCACAGCGGCATAATCTTCTACGTGCACGGTTACATTGACAGGACTAGGCCTGTGGCACCCCTAAGTAAGCCCCACAGGATGATCCCAATGGCCGTGCAGGCCATGTTGTCCAGCTACGACGTGTTCAGGAGGGCTAGGTACCTATTCACCAACAGCCACGTCAACGCATACATAATGCATAGGACAATTGGCATTAAGCCCAGTGTACTACACCCACCAGTCGACATTGAACTGGCCGGTAGGTACAGGAGTAGGGTTAGGGAGGACGCCGTTGTCTCCTTCGGCAGGCTTGGCTCAGCTAAGGGGCATGACTTAGCCATTAGGGTTGTCGGCGAGTTGAGGAGGAGTGGCGTAGATGCTGAGGCCTACATAATGGGCTCGGCGGATGACTCAACGGCCAGGCTTTACGTGGCTAACCTGCTTAAGCTAGCTGAGAGGCTTGGTGTTGCCAAGCACGTTAAGTTCATTGTGAACCCAAGCCTAGCCGAGGCGTACAGCGTGTTGGGTAGATCCAAGGTTTTCATTCATGGGAAGCCCCATGAACCCTTCGGCATAGTCGTCGTTGAGGCCATGGCCATGGGGGCGGTGCCCATAGTGCCCAGGTCCGGTGGGCCATGGTACGACATAGTTGAGGCTGGCAAGTACGGGTTCGGCTACGACACCGTTAATGAAGCGGTGGATGCGGCTAGGCGAATACTAAGCAACTACGAGGAATACTCAAGTCTTGTGGTTGAGAGGGCTGGGGAATTCTCATATACCAGGTTCAGGGATGAGTTATGCAGGCGCCTAACCACCAATTAACTCGCATGCATCTTCAAGGGTCAAGCCCTGTAGCAGCCAGTTAACCGCTTATGGCTAATTCACTGCACCTGCCCCCGCTGTACAGTATGGCCCTACTGTACCCAGGCGCCCTTAGGCCTACCCCATCATACTCTATAACCCTACCATCCCTCAGCCTTATTGAGCCCTTACCGTAAACCCTAACCTCACTGGTCGTTGGTATCACCGAGCCTTCCCTTATGAATAGTGGGAATTCACTACCGCTCTCAATCCAAGTAGGCCCCCTATACTCCACGCAGCTCCACCAATCCACCCAATTACCCCTAGGCAGGTAAACCCTCCTCGACTCACCGTAGATTTGGGGAGCATATAGTAGGCCGCCTCCAACCATGTACTCGTCTATTATGTGGTAGGCGTCGTCATCGTCCTGGAAGTGGTAGACCAGCGGCCTAACAATTGGGTGCCCGGTTTCATGGGCCTCGGTGGCTAGGGCTAGGAGGTATGGCATTAGGCTCCTCCTAAGCTCCACAGCCCTCTTAACGGCCTGGGCATGGTCACCCCTAAGCATGTACGGCTCCCTATCGGGGTTACTGCTCGTGTGCACCCTGAGGAGGGGGAAGAATAACCCAGCCCTAAAGTACCTAACAAGCAATTCACCCTGGTCCATGTAGGGCCTATACCTCCTCAAATCACCCCTCCCAATGAAGCCACCCAGGTCGCAGCCGAAGAATGGAATGCCTGAGAGCCCCATTGACTCCACCAGTTGCATCTGAAGTAGTATGTCGTCCAGTGAACCCGTGTTGTCCCCTGACCATAAAAAGGCGTAGCTTTGAATGCCTGCGTAGCCAGCCCTCGATAGTATGAAGGGCTTATCCACGCCAGCCCTCCTCAAACCCTCGTAGGTTGCCGCGGCTTGGAAGTATGGGTAGGCGTTCCTAGCTAACTCATGCCTAACCCTCCTCCCATCATCAAGCCTATGAATGGCACCCCTATCAATGGACCACTCACGCTCCCTAACGTAATCAGTGGGTTCATTCATGTCCAACCAAATGCCGTCAACCCCGTAATCCCTAACCCACCTCTCAACTAGGCTACTCCACCAATCCCTAGCCTCCCTATTGAAGAAGTCCGGGAACACAACCGCACCTGGCCAACCCCTACCCACGTAGAGTTCCCCATTCTGAGCCTCGCAATACTTACCCAACCCACTTAGGAACACGTCGAAGTTTTGGTCAAGCTTAACCCAATGGTCAATTATCGTTATGAACCTAACACCCCTCCTATGAAGCTCCTCGGAGAGCCCCCTTGGGTTAGGGAACTTTGACCTATCCCAGGCGAATATCTTGCCGGAGTCCATGTACTGGAGGTCTAAGTACACTGCTGATGGTTTAAGGCCGAAGGCCTCGAGTTCATCAACAATCCTAACCACGACGTCCTGGGGCTCATAACCACAGCACCTGGATACTTGATAGTCAAGGGCCCAGTCAGGTGGCTCTAGGGGCTTGCCCGTTATGTCTGTGTAGTTCTCAATAACCCTCTCAACGCTAGGCCCCCTTATGACGTAAACCTCAACGTCGCTGTGGGGCACCGTAACCCTAACCTCATTATACCTGGTTAGGCCAATGTCAAAGTAGAGCTCGGCTGGTGAGTTAACGAATAGCCCAACCGCCTCACTGTGTCTGACGCTTATTAGGAATGGTATTGAGGCGTAGAGGGGGTCACTGTACCAGCCGTATGGGGTGGGTGCGGATGCATCCAGGTTCCACATCCTAACCCTAACCCTCCTCCTATCAAGCTCATAAGCCTTCTCCCCAAGCCCAAGCACATGCTCCTTTAAGTCAAGGTCCTTGACTATGGTTAACCTGCCGTTAGACTCCTCAACCCTAAGCCTATGCCCAAGGAACTCACCCTCGTAACTAGGCCCCTCAAAGACTCCGACAGCCCTACTCGGCCTGTAGTTGAAGGTTACTATTGGCCTTGGGTTGTTAATGAGTAGCCTAAACCCTGGTTCACCCTCCTCAACGCTAACCCTCATGAAACCAATGCCAGCCCACTCCTTTTTAACAGGTGCCTCATTTGCTGCTGCCGAGTAGCTTGAGTAGTTCGCTTAGCCTGGCCTTAATGTCGGCTAGCTCCCTTGATAATGCCTCGTTCTCACTCTTCAGTCTTAGGTTCTCCTCCCTCAATTTATCATAATCCTCCTTAAGCCTCTTAAGCTCCTCCTCAACCTTACCGCAGGACTCAGCTGCCTTAATCTTGTCGCTCCTAACCCAGTAAACCACCTGGCTATTCTCCTTAACCCACCTAAGCTCACCCGTCTCAAGGTCAAGGTCCAGTTCCGTGAGTATTGCGAACACGTCACCCTTGCCTATGTCGTACTGCTTGGTAACCTCAGTGAAGAACCAGTTCTTAATGTCGTTAAACACCTTGGTTAGGGACTCCCTGAACTCATGCCTATTCCTCAGCTCGTTAAACCTAGCCTCACCCTCCTCCCCACCTAGGCTTGTCCTCAGTCCATTGGCCACCGCCCCGAATATTATCCTGAAGAAGTCGGGCCTACCACCCCTACCATGCCTACCGAACAGTTTACCAGCTGAGGTTTTACCGGTTGATAACTTAATCTTAACTATGCGCTTACCCGCCTCCGTGACAAGCTCTGATGTAGCGCTCTCCCTCTCAATCTCCTCACCCTCCTCAGCCTCCTCAGGCTGCTCAGAGGACATAGATTATTATACTTAAATTTAGCTTATAAACCTATCCTTAAAACAAGCCATTGGGCATTTGCCAAGGGTAAGCTTGAATTAAGGCCCGGGTTCAAATCTTGACCGCGTTAACCACTCCATCCTGCCCGGGGCGTGACGTAACCACCGCCCTACCCACCTCAGTCTCTATAATAGTCCCCTTCACGATTATACCCCTCTTGGCGAAGTCGCTGTTGGCTGGGGACTCAACTATCCTAAGTATCTTAGCCTTCCTACAGGTGCCGCTGCCCTTATCATACACGTTAGCGTAGCTAACCTCAGCCAGCCTAATCTTAAACCCACCACCCGTAACCCTCTCAATAAGCCTCCTATCCACACCCCCCAGCCTAGTGTTGGTGGGCGGCCCACCGCCTAGGGCCTTCCTCTTAACCTTATAGGGCCTAGCCCTAAATCCACCACTCACCTTCCTATTGTCATTACCCTGGTAATAGGCAGCCAACTTAGCCATTACCAAGCACCTAAGCCTAAGCCTTTTAAACATTAACCAGTGCAACTCCACCCTAATGACCTCTTCCCCGCCCTTTTAGGGTTGGGGAGTACCGTGAAGGTCTTGGTTGTTACCCCCTCTTTGGGGGTTAATGGTTTCGTCCTCGGGGTGGTGGAAACAGTGGGGTATCGCCCCACCGACTCATCCCCGAAAGCCCAAGCCCAAACGAGGCACCAATCCAAGCACTAGGAAAAGCATAAAGCAATGGAGGAATTAAAACATAACCAGAAACAAAAACATTAATCAACACACCAAAACTTTAAACCAACCAAGAAACAACACCACCACAAACAACGAGACTTATCGTTCATTTTGTCATTACCGCCAGGTATTTTTATGGGTATTTCCTGTATGGTTAATCGATAATCCTTAATAAGACCCCCCATGGTGGAAGTATACGTGTCCCTCAGGAGAATTGGGGCCGTCCTGCATGTGGCTAGGGATGGCTTAATGGTGGCTAGGGTTAACGTGGATAGGGCTGATAGGCTTGTTGGGTTAACCGTCATGGACTACTCCATGAGGAGGATAGGGAGCATTAAGGACGTCGTGGGCCCAGTGTCCTCCCCCTATGCACTAATAAAACCCATTAAGGGTTTGAAGGCATCAGAATACGTTGGTAAACAGATTTACGTTAGGGGCGTGGACCTTGAGAGGATCATGAGGGGTGGGCGCCATGAATAAGTGCCCAATGTGCGGCTCAACGGAGTTCGTATACGACGAGCAGAGGGGTGTTTTATTCTGCGCCAAGTGCGGCTATGTAATTGAGGAGCATGTCATCGACATGGGGCCTGAGTGGAGGGGTGTGGATAAGAATGGTAGGTCACTGGCCAGGGCCAGCCCAGTCAACGCAGCCGCCCCTGAGCATGGGATGCTGATTAACATAGTTAAGCTGCGTGAGTCAAAGCTGAGGATTGTGAAGCCCGTGGCGCTGCTCACCACGGGTGAACGCAATGTAATGGAGTTGAGGTCCATTGTTAAGCGGGTTGTGGCTAACGTGGGGCTTCCTGAATCCATAATTGATGAGGTTGTTTTGAACTATAGGGCGTTGGTTAAAATGGGCTATAGGGGTAGGATTAAGGAGACAGCCCTAGCCCTAGTTTACATAGCGTGCAGGAGGCGTAACATACCGTGCACCATGAAGGAGCTCCTTAAGAACAGTGATGTGAACATTAAGAGCTTTAATAAGGTTTACACGCAGATAGCCAGCCTAATGAACATTAAGGGGATTTACAACGACGAGCAGCTCATGAACATGACCCTGAGGATGCTTGACTCAATAAACATCAACAATAACGTTAAGCACAGGTTGATCCTACTGATGAGGGACCTGATAGAGAAGGGTAAGGCGAATGGCCTATTCAACGGTAAAACCATCACCTCAACGATCGCCGCCATGGTGTATGCATCACTGTTGATATACAACGTTAACGTTAGGCAAAGGGACATAGCATCAATAGCTGGGGTAACTGACGTGACAATAAGGAACAGGTACAATGAACTGTTGAGGCGCCTGAACTTTAGGATAATAGTCTAGGCCTTAAAACAATGCACCAGATTCTGGCCAGGTTCTGAATTAAATTTATTAACATACGGGCGCAGTGTCGTATTCATGCTAAAAGTGAGAGGGCTAATGGGCTACTTAACGTTAATAGTCGTGTTAACGTGCATTAGCCTAACTACGGTCACCCACGCCTCATTGGTTAACACACCGTTAAACCCACCCCCCACACCCCTAAGTGGGTTTCACTACGCTGGGACGCTTAGCAATGACAGCCCTGTCATAGTCACCATCTACATACCCCTCAGGAACATTAACTTACTCCTCTACTACGCCCAAGCCGTATCAACCCCAGGCTCACCCATGTACCACCACTTCCTCAGTAGGGAGGAGGTGAAGACGCTCTTCTACCCAACCGATGAATACAATGAGGTGCTCACCTACCTTAGGGGGCATGGGTTCAGGATACTGCTTACCGCAGCTGACTCAATAATAGTGGCTTGGGGTAACGTTAGCATTGTTGAGAGGTACCTTGGCCTAGGCTACGCCGTCTACAGTAATGGGTCCTTAAGCTACTACGAGTCCTATGGGGTGCCGAAGCTGGGCAACATCATGGTCTACTCATCGAACTTAACAATGCTTCTCCTCCAACACCCGCAACTGTTGATCATGGGCGGTGAACTGGGCAACATATTGCCAGGTTACGTTAAGGGTGCCGTAAACTTAACATACCCCATGGAGGCCTATTGGCCCACTGAACTGCAGAGGGTCTACAACGCCACCGCCCTGTACAGGGAAGGTTACTATGGGCAGAACTACACCATAGGCATCCTTGACTTCTTCGGAGACCCCTACATAACCTCCCAACTAGCCTACTTCGACAATGCAACCGGCCTCCCGAACCCGCCAAGCTTCAGTGTAGTGCCCATAGGCCCATATAACCCCAACCTGGGGGTTTACAATGGCTGGGCCTATGAGGTAAGCCTTGATGTTGAGGTTGCCCACGCAATGGCGCCCAGGGCTAACATTGTGCTTTATGTTGCGAACCCAGCCCTACCACTAGCGGCCATAATAGCCTACATTGTTGACCAGGACGCCGTTAACGTGGTCTCCCAGAGCTTCGGCTTCCCCGAGTCCATACTGCCGATGGTTAATGGGCCCGCCTTCTACTTCAACGTCGTGCTAACTGACGAGTACTACGCCTTAGGTAGTGTTGAGGGTATCACCTTCCTAGCCTCCAGTGGTGATGGTGGTGGGGCTGGTTACAGCAATGGGCCACTGGGCACAGTCATTTACCCAGCCGCCTCACCCTACGTGACGGCGGTTGGGGGCACCACCACCTACATTCAATTACCCAACGGCTCCTACTACCAAACAGCCTGGTCCAGCTACGGCTTCATACCCCTCGGCCTGAATCTAGGTGGCTCAACGGGTGGTGTTAGTGTTGTTGAGCCTAAGCCCTGGTACCAGTGGGGCATAGCCACACCTGCGACATACCCATTCGGTAGGATGGTGCCTGACTTAGCCATGGATGCAAGCCCATACCCAGGGCTACTCATGGTTGGGCCAGGGAACACATTACTCATAGCCGGCGGGACCAGTGCATCATCGCCACTGCTGGCTGGCCTACTAACCCTTATCATGGATGCAGTAGGCTCAAGCCTCGGTTCGTTAAATCCAACCATCTACGAACTGGCCAACAGCAGCTGGTACGGTAAGGCCATAGTCCCCATCACCTTCGGCTACAACATACCTTGGACAGCCCACTACGGCTACAACCTAGTGACTGGCCTAGGCACGGTCAATGCCGGCTACTTGGCTGAGGCCTTCTCAGCCTTAAGCAGGTTGGAGGGCGGTGGATTATCCATAACGGTGAACGTCTACAACACCACAGGCGGCCAGCAGAGGTACTACTACCCAGGTGAGGAGGTTGTCATAAGCGCCTCTATACTTAACTCAACTAGGCTGGTCACGTCAGGTAGCTTCTACGCCCTCATAGAGAGTGTTTGGGGTAATGTGACCATGGTACCGTTAAGGTTCAGCGGCATTAATGGTTGGACAGCCTCAGTTGCCCTCCCAAGCAACGCCACCGGTATACTTGACATTATTGTTTACGGGGAGGCGGATGGCTTAAGGGGCTATGGTTACACTACAATATACTCAGGTTACTATGGGCAATTCCTACAACCCCTACCATTCACGCCCCTCTACTTGGGGTCAGGGATACGGCTGGTCGTTAACCTAACCACCCCCGTGGGTGGGGTGCCCCTCAACGTGAGTGGGGTTACGGCCCTCATCTACTACTACAATGCGCTTAACAACTCCTATTCACTCATCGGTAACGTAACCCTAAGGCCGTACCCATACTTCGCACACGGCAACGTGACGTACATATTCGTAGGTGAGCTACCCAGCAACCTACCCACCGGTGTATTGTTTATTAGGCTGCTTAACGCCTTCGGCTTCGTACCATTCGTGAACGGCGTAATGATGCAGAGCATGTACGTGCTGCCAACGGTGGTGGCGCAACCAGGCTCAGTGGCCCCAGGGGGGAGTGTAGTCGTGGTTGGTTACCCCATACCACCGTTAAACCTGGTTCAAGTGTCGCTGGGTACGGGAACCTACGTGTTTTACAATGTCCTATATGGGTCTAACGTAACCGCCTACTTAACATCACCCACGGGTAGGGTTATCAGCATGTCTAACGTACTGTTTAACCCATCCGTGAACGCCTACTACGGCGTACTGAAGGTGCCTTCAAACGCAACCCCTGGACTATACACCATTATCCTAAACGCCACCTACTCATCATACACCCTCAACGCCACCATAACGGGCTCCTACTTCACCCAAATATATGTGGCTGGGGGCTACTCACTACCATCCGTGAGGGTCTCGTCAACGTACGCCTTTGAGGGGCAGGTTATAACCATCTACGCCAACATCACTTACCCAAATGGCACTGAGGTGAAGTACGGCATGTACTCGGCCACGGTTTACCCACTGTCCTTATCGGGCCTATACCCATTGATAAGCCAGGTTTTCGAAACCCCACTTTGGTACAACCCAAGGTTGGGCCTGTGGGTTGGCAACGTCACGCTACCATCCCAGTACTCCCTAGGCAGCCTAACCTACCTTGGGGGTAACCTGTACTTCTCATCGCCATACGGCGTTCTGGTCACTGGCACATCTGCTGATGGCTACCCAACCCCAAGCAGCCTATCAACCCAGTACACGCTTTACGTCATACCCTACACAATGTTGAATGGGGCAACGTTAAGCGGCATTAAGGCCTACCACATGGCCCTAATCAACGACACATTAATAGGCGGCGTCTACGTTGACAGCATCCTAATCAACGACACGTTGATAGGCAACGTCACATTGGTTAACTGCAACGCCAGTGAGTTAACGGTCATAAACTCCCACCTACTGTTGGTATCCTCAAGCATCGGTAGGGTTAGGGCCATTAACAGCACCGTTGAGTTATTCTCAAGTAGGGTTGGTGAACTGGACCTATCATCATCAACCTACGTCAACGAGAACTCGGTGATCAGTTCAATATACCCCAAACCACCCATCGTAATAATCAACTCCCCCGTTAATGGAACCAGCCTAACCGGGCTGGTGACCGTGAACTTCACGGTAATCGGCAATGATGTATTGAACGTCAGCCTCTACCTAAATAACCACGTGCTAATTGCCTTCACGGGCAACGGCACATTCACCTACACCCTCAATACCACAGACTACCCAGATGGCACATACGAGTTAAGTGTTGTTGTCGTGCAGTCCAGTGGGGCCGTGGCTTCATCATCCGTTGAGGTTAACCTAGCTAACGAGTTATTGTCCTTAAGCGGTGGTCTCAGTAGGTTGACTGGTGAATTAGCCTCAAACGCAACAGCAATGCGTAAGGCACTGGTTGAGCTAAACAGTAACCTAACGATGATTGAAATCCTACTGTTGGTGTCCCTAGCCCTAAGCGCAGCCGCCCTAGCCTGGTTTGCGGCATCAAGGGTTAAATCGGCTTAGCGCCAATGCCAGTTTAAAACGCCGCCATGTGAGTGATTACTTGTAGAAGGCTATTGACGCGTAGCCCACGGTCTCAAGTAGGTAACCGCTTGTGTCACCTGAGGTTGCGTGCTTAAGTAGCTTAACGCCCGTAGCCCCCTGCTTCCTGGAGTAGACTATGGCCGCCATTATTGCGCCGAAGCCGCATACGGAGACGTCGTACTTCTCCATTGCCGAGTAGAAGCCCTCCTCATCCATGTTGAGCACATGCTCAATAACCCTCATGTCCTTGTCCGTGGTCACCTCATGGGGCTCATAGTGGTTTAAGTCGCTTGAGGCCACCAGAACTACCTCACCGGCCCTCCCATCAACAACCTCGCTTATGACTGAACCAAGCCTCCTGGCCATGTCAATGGTCTGGTTCCACAGGACTATTGGCACTATCCTTGAGCCTGGGAACAGGTATTGTATGAAGGGTACCTGAACCTCCACTGAGTGCTCCCTCTCGAAGGCCGTTGGATCCTCAGCCAGGTCCCTAACCTTGGCTTTAATCTCCCTCGCCAACTCCTCATCAACCTCAACCCTACCCAGTGGCGTCTCCCACTCACCACTTGTCATGATTGCCGCTGGTGAGCCTACGCCGTAGTGGTTTGGACCGATTATGATGAATACCTTGGGCTTGGCGTACTTGCCCACCTCAACGTAGGCATGCGCCGCCACCGGGCCTGAATAGACATACCCAGCATGCGGCGCAACTACCGATAGCACGTATTGCTTATCCTCCTTAACATTCATGGTTGACTTTGGTCCAATCTCATGCTCAATAGCCCACTTTATCTGGTTAATTAAACCATCCCTACTAGCCTCGTAGAACATCCCTGCAACGGCCGGTTTTCTAGTGACCATGCAGTACACACGCACCTTAGTTATTTAAACCATTTCACATATTTTTCTAAATGACAAATGTGTAGTAAACCGTGGATAAGTATTTAAATCCTAGTTAGGTAACCTAAAGATATATGGGTAAAGAAAACATGAGGACATCCATGGCTAGGGCCCTTAGGTTAATAAACATTTCACTTTATATATTTGTAATATTACTGACCGTGGTGGTTAGCCTACTCTCACTATACATAGCCATAACGAGCATCCTAGGCTCAATACGCGGTATCGCTTCATTAACAGATTCAAACATCATAAGCATACTATCATCTCTATTCCTAGTCGTGTTAACAATGGAGTTGATAGAAATGTTCATAGCATATATGGAGAGGGGTATGATAATAGTTGACATGGTCATAGCCATAGTGCTCACTGCAGTGGCGAGGGAACTGCTAATAAACTTCGCAAACATAGAATCCCTAACCCTCCAAAGGGGAATCATCATAACCGCCGCAATCTTAACACTGTCAATATCCTACTGGCTAGTTAACAAGGCGGAGCAGATTAAGAAAACTTAGCGGTTAATAAACCCCTATGCCTATTGTCAACCAGGGCCTCATTCATGAGGTGAACCTTAAGGAGCCTAAAGCTTGGGAACCTGGCACCGCAGACTGGGCACCTCCTAGTCTTAGGCATGTGCTGGCACTCCCTAGTGTAATGTATGAAGTATTCCCACGCACTACCCATAGTCTTACCACAGTACTTGCAGGTAACCTGCATCAATGAACCATGCCGGGTGGTGGTTTAAAACTTAACCCCACATGGTTTATGATGGTAATCAATTTAAATCCAAAGCCTGTGAATGCTTTATGGCTGTGATAATTGAGGTTGCGGTTGACCCAATAGGGACTGGTTCAACGAGCGTTGGTGACTTGGTTAAGCAGGCTGTATCAGTGATAGCAAAGAGGGGTTATAAGTACCAGGTATGCGCCATGGGAACAGTCATCGAGGTGCCATCCCTAAGGGAAATTGGTGAACTCATAGATGAAATCCACAACGAACTTGTTAAACTGGGCGTGAAGAGGATTGTCACGGTAATTAGGATTGATGATAGGAGGGATAAGAGCGAGACAATAGAGTACAAGGTAAGCAGGGTGACCCAGCGTTAGCCAGCCTTCTCCCTTATTATTGGGTTTTCCTGTTGCGGTTTTTCTGGTCTTGAGTGAGGTGAGGAATGGTAGGTGAGGTCTGTGAGTTTAACCCACGCTTATCCCACTTAATTTCCTCCTAAACCCCACTATAAAACAACCCATGAAGCCCAGCAGCACCTAAAACACCAATCCTCACGGCATATCTAGAAGCCCCCTATGCCTAAAGGCTCTTGCTTAGAGTCGCTAACCTTAGCAAGCGTGTACCTGCCCATGTGTACTATGCCCAGTGGCCCTTAGTAAGCGTCATCTGAACCTTGCCTTAACCCTCTCCTCAATGGCCTTAACCTCCTCGTCACTGAGCCTCCAGCCAACTGCCCCAAGGTTCTCCCTAACGTGCATTGGGTTTGATGCCCTTGGTATTGGGAAGGCGTTTTCATGCTTTGTTATTATCCAATTCAGGGCTATTTGAGCAGGCGTCCTTGGCCCATGGTTCCTGCTTACCATTTCGACCAGGTCCCTTGGGAACTCCCTGATTAACCTTCCATGGCCAAGTGGGTAGTAGCATAGTATGGCTAGGTTCTCTCTCTTGGCATAGGGTATTATATCCGCCTCAATCCTCCTATCGATTAGGCTGTAGGGCATTTGGAGGGAAACCACCTCGTACTTCTTCAAGGCTCTCTGAGCCTCAATAACCTGGTTTAGGTTAAAGTTGCTCAGCCCTATGAACCTTATTAAGCCTTCATCCACCAGATGCTCCATGGCCCTCATGGTTTCTGTAATAGGCACCCTCCTGTTCGGGAAATGGACCTGGTAAAGGTCAATGTACCTGACCCCAAGTCTCCTTGCGCTATTCCTAGCAGCCTTAATCACTGAGTTATATTTAAGGTGTGTTGGCCATACCTTAGTGGCTATGAACAATTCATCCCTATTAAAGCCCCTAATGGCCTCAGCCACAATGGGCTCACTACCGTAAATCTCGGCCGTGTCTATTAGGTTGATGCCGTTCTCCAAACCCAGCCTAAGCGCCTGCACCTTAAGCCTCCTGGACCTTAATATGCCCAGCCTTGATAACACTATCCAAACCGGGTCGTAGTACGTCCCCATGCCCACGGCCGAGACCTTAACACCACTCCTCCCAAACACCCTGTACTCCATACCCAAACCAACGGCTGAGGGTATTTAGAAGGTTATCATGGTAAAGTTTTTAAATGCCAGTCTCCTTGATGTGTCGTGCCGTTTAGCCACACTAAGATAGTTGGGCCAACTGGTAGGTTTGGGGCTAGGTATGGGATGGGTGTTAGGAGGAAGGTGCTTCAGATTGAGGTTAAGCAGAGGGGGCTTCATAGGTGCCCGCAATGCAGGTCGCTTGTTAGGTTGAGGAGACTTGCCTTCGGTATTTGGCAGTGTCCAAGGTGCGGCTTCACCTTCGCCGGTGGTGCATACGTGCCTCAGACCATCATGGGTAGGACCATAACCCCCGAGGAACTTAGGGCCCCTGAAAGGCAGAGGCAAGCTATGAGGGAGGCGGCTAGGCAGAGGGTTACTCAATGATGAGCGGCCGATGAGCCGCTGCTGGGTGAATGCTTATATAAGTAGTTGAGTGTTGGTTAAGTTGAGATGCCGGTCGAATTCATGAAGTTTTACAACGCCAAGACGGCGTTGAGTGACATTAAGAGTGATGTAGATGCGTTGAAGGATGTCTTATCCAGTATAGAATCCACATTGGCGTCGTTGCAGAGACAGGCTAGGGGTGAGAGGAGGCTGATGGCTAGGGGTGGTGGGGGTTATTACGAGTACGTTAGGTTCACCTACTTCAACTACACCATTGACGTCCACGTGATTCCACCAACCACCGAACTCAGCTCAATCATGAGTAGCATCAGGAATAGGCTTAAGGTAATCCTAGACGCCCTAAACAAGTCAATAAGCCTAATAGAGAGGATTAGCGATGAGGCCAGCGGCCTAAGCCTAATTGGGGTTGCGATTGAGGATGGGAGGGTTAAAGTCATTTTAATACCCTAAGCTGCATCACCTTCAACGCAACCTTAAAGGCCCATGAACTAACCAGCAATATGAATAAACCTAATTAGGTAGGGTTAGCTTAACCCACCATTGCGTATTACTGCCCTCTCCTAATACCCCTGACCAGCAATTCACCCCTTCTACTCAACCTGTAGTACACGTGGTGCTTCCTAACCTCACTGCTGAGTTTAAACCTGGCCATACTCCTCTTAAGCGTCTTACCACCCCTAACCCTCTCAACAAGCCCCATGTCCTCTAGCCTATCAAGGATCATCAAAACCCTCTCCAGCGGTATACCGGTGTTTAACGCTATTGACTTGCCATAATCCACGTTAGCCCTCTTAAGGTGAATTAAAACCGCCAACTCCTCACTGTCCAACTCCACGAGCCCAACGTAGGGTCCTGGGATTTAACCCTTAGCACGTCCAATGCATAACCTTTTCTAACTAACCCTCACGCCACTTGCACACGCCTAACGCTGAACCCATTGGTGTCTTTGGTAACCATTAACAGCTCCACGCCGTTTAGGTTAAGGTTGGCCCTTAGGGCGTTGATGAAGGTCTCAACCCCCTTCATGGGTCTCGTTAACGGTGCCTTAAACTGGGCGCCAGCTGCATAGGAGTGCCCACCACCGCCTAGGGCTGTGGCCACCTTAGTGCAGTCGAAGCCGCTTGATGGGTCTGCGCCGCAGTAGTACCTAAACGTCCTGTAGCCTAGTCTAACCAGTAGGTTAACCATTGACGCCCCCCTACGCTGGAGTTCAATGGTCAATTGCCTGTAGGATATGCCCAATTTAACGTTGAAGTAGGCGTTAATAACCTTATCAACACCGAGGGCATCAGCAACCTTAAGCATAACCTCCCATGACCTAATCCCCCTGTCAACAATACCCTTAACGTATGGTGTTTTGAGGGCCTCAAGCCCCGTCTTAGCAAGCATAGACGCAGCCCTCACCTTCTCCCCATATCTTGAAAACCTAGCCAACATGTCCACTTGCCTAGCCTCCTCACTGCTTATCCTAGCCGTATCGGTTTCAATGGCCACCTTAACTAGGGATTCTGCTATTGGGTTACCTGCTAGGTTGAGGGCCCTCATGGCTAGTAAAGCTGAGCATGGGGCTTCCGGGTCGTAGTACTCGAGCTTAGCGCAGGGCTTATTCGTCTCATGGTGATCAGCCCTGATTATAGCCTTACCTGGGCAGGGTAGGTCGGCGACGAAGTCCCAGGTGAATAGCCTGTATAACCTACCCCTCTGTACCTTGCCTGGAGGTGCGAAGACCACCACACCGTTGGGGTACTTGATTAGGAATAGTGAGGCGCTTGTTAAGCCATCAGCATCCCCAATGTCACACAGGGCCAGTGGCCTATTAGCCAACTTAGCCTTAATGATCGCCCCAAGCGCCCTTAAATCCTCAAGACCCACGTTAGGTTACGCAGGGCTTGGGTTAATTAAACCTAGCGTGGGTGACCAGTAGTGGTTTAAAAGGCAGCTGAACCCATCCTTAGTGGGCTGCGCCTTAAGCCTAAGCGGACTCAAGTGCACTGGAGTTGGGTTGCTCTCAACCTGCATTGGCGACGGCTACTCGCTTAGGGTTCTTCAAAGCCCCTGGAGCGGAAACACATACCTAATCACACACGCACCAGGAGGCTTAAGTACTATTAGGGTTAACGCCAAGTTGGATGCTGAATGCGCGGTGAGGCCTATAACAGCCTACTGCTATGGGTTAAGTGAAGTTGGGCCATTCATGGTTAAGGAGGCTAACGTCAATGTTAAGGTTTACGGTAATCAAATTGAGGTGGTGACCAGTGGTGAGGGTGACTACTGTGACTCAGTCATAGCCCTAACCAAGGATTTAAACGACCTAGGTGACGTGCTTGGCAGATTACCTAAACCGCTGCCACTGATCCAGGGAGGGTTCTTCGAGGATGGCTTAATATGGGCCATGGTTAGGGCAGGCTACGTTAAGGAGGGTGAATTACCCAGCTTCATAAAGCCCAACCAAGCCTACTATTGGGCTAGGGGTGACGTGGTCAACCCATCACTGGCTGGTTGGGTTGAGGAGGGTAACCCAGCCTACCTAGACGTGTTAACCATGGCCTATGAGGAACTGCTCAGCCTCATGAATGAGCACGGTGGCGTCAAGATACCCTACATAACCGCCGCCAAGGCTAGGGACGTTTACGGGTCACCTCAGCAATCCTACATCTTCAACACCCTTCTCAGGGGTTTTGAACTCACAGGGGATTCAAGGTACCTGGACGGCGCTCTCAAGGCCCTTGAATGCTACCTAACCCAACCACCCAACTGCCTAGGCTACATAGACCTCGGGGGTGGGATGAGGTGGTTTAGGTGGGGTAGTAGGCACTTCCTGTCCACGGATCCCCAGGGTTGGGAGAACCTAATGGTCCTTAACACTCACCTAATGGCGGTCCTATCCTTCGCCGAGGCCCACATTAGGGGCCTATGCGGCAGTTGCCTTAGCCACGCCCTAAGTGGGGTTAAGGCAATAATTAAACTGGCGGATAAGTTCCAGAGGGGTGATGGCTACTTGTACTACAGCCTATACTCAAGGGAGCACATGGGTGAGGGTGAGGATGATAGGTACCCACCCTACAGGGGTTACAGCCTACTGAGCAGTAGGCTAGCCCTGAAGGCATCCATGTACCTGGGTGATGATAAGCTCTACGATATGGCCAAGCGGGCTTGCTTAATGGGCTACAGGATGGTTGAGGGGGGCAGGTGGGGTGAGTATGAGGCCGTGGCCAGGTGCCTAAGCCTAATCTACTTGAGGGAGGGTGACGCCGATGCATTGAACATGATTATCAACGTGCTTAAGGCGGCTTACGGTAATAGGGTTTGGGTTAAGGCTACAGGCTACGACGTTGAGGGGGCTTTTAAGGCGCATTACCAGCCTGCGACAATAACCAAGGGTAGGGTTCAATTAGTCTACGTAGGTCCAATGGGTGGTGCGTTGAACATGGTAGCCTACTCGGAGGGTTCAAGAATAGTGATTAAGGGTTACAGGTCACCCAGTGGCCATGGTGTCCTGGTTAAGGGTATTGAGGCTGTGGGGGTTAACGGCTCCGTTAGGGTTAACGGCAGTGAAATTGAGGTTAATGGTGGCGCCTTGATAAGAATAGATGAGGATGTTGTTAAGCCCGCCGTCGCAGGATTGAGGTAACGCTTATAAAAGCCTGGGGCGGTAGGCTGATTAGCGGCCGTAGTCTAGCCTGGTTTAGGATAAAGGGGGCTGGGGCTTTTTCCAAATCCCTTCTCCACGTTAAACCGCATGTAGGAGTATTATCACTGGGACGAAGCCCAACAGGACGGGTAAGGGCAGGGCGGGTGCATAACCCCTGAAGGGTAAGAGTAGCCTATAGGTTACGTAGAAGCCTAACAGGACCCCTAGGACGAGTATAATGAGTATCATTACCATTGCCTCCCCGGCTAGGGATACGACGAAGCTTGACATTAGGGAGTAGACCACCAAGTCCCCCACGCCTATGGCCGTGTCCCTTAGGTCAAGCACAAGGCCCCTTAGCAGGCTTCTCCCAACCGTACCCTTCATGGACTCCGCCAACCTACCCAACAACCCCTTGTAAACCATGAATGCGTCGTAGACGGCTAGGAATATGGGCACCATTGCCGCCGTGACTGGGGGTAGGCTTGTGGCCAGGAGGGAACCCGCCATGGCGCTGTAGGACACTATGCCAACCCCCCTGAGAACCTGGCTATTGCTGTATAGTGAGAAGTAGCCCAGCAGCGCCGTTAGGCCTATGCTGAGCGGGTAGAAGGTTACCACGAGCAGGAGTGGGTATATGTTGTAGTAGGTTGCGTACTCGTAAATGTAGAAGGTGACTAGGGTGTATATTAAGAACAGTATCATGGCGTCCTTGAAGACGGCGAAGGCCCTGAACTTAGCATACCTAATCAATAGGTAAACCACCACTAGGCCCACTAGGGCCATTAGTAGTATAACCATTGTGTTGTAGAAGCCGGCTGACACAGTGTTACTGCTACTTATCACGGGGCTTGGGGTAGGTATGTAAGCGTGCTTCGTCGTTAGGCCAAAGGTCACTAGGGCGCCCATTAACATTGAGGCCAATGGGGGTATTATGAAGTATGGCTTAAAATCAGCCTCATTAGGCATGGTTAATGCGCCGTGAATAGGCTTATAAAAATACCGCCGGGGCGCAGCCGTGAAGGCGCTTGTAATTGAACATTGCAGGGTAGGGGTCTGCGTGAACTCGGCGCTAAGGTTAATGATGAACCGTGGCGTTAAGCCAATAGCCGCCGTCGACGATGGAGTAATCGTCACAGCCGGTGAGGCAGTAGCCTACGTTAACGATGACCAGTTAAGCACCTTAAACCAGGCCATGCAGTTGATCAGCCTATCCATATGCGCCTCCACGGCGATGGCCACGGTTAAGCTAAACACGGGCCTAAGGCCATTCGTCTACTCAAGCGATTTAAGGGAACTCGGTGAACAAGCTACGACACCTATAATTGCAGGTGGGGGTGGTGTTATCGATGATGCAAACCTATTCAGTGGCGGAGGGCTAATACCCGTCATTAAGAATTACACCACAGATCCAACGAAGGGCAATGTGCTACTGGTTAAGTTAAGTGGTGATGCGGCTAGCTTAATGGAGGTGGTTAACAGGACCTATGCAACTGGCTACAGTGGTGACATCATAGTAGAGGCTGACGTGGACTCAATCCTAAGGTTTAAGAGATCGTTTAGGAGGATGGCGCCTGCCATACTTGGGGTTGTGGTGACTGGGTTTAGGCAACTATGCACCCTTAGCGTAACCGATGCAGATGCCGTTATGGGTATCTTCAGGTGTAGGAGATGCTGGATAGACTACGTGGGTACTGGCCAACTTAAAACATGCCCAAGGTGCAGGGGCAGGTTGGTGGAGTTGGTTAAGATGGCTGAGAGGATTAGGCCTATGAGCGATGATGCATTGCTAGCTAGGTCACAGGGTGAGTTAGCTAGTAGCAAACCAATTAGACCCATCATTCTGCCTCTCTCCTGGTTCACGCGGGGAAAGCCAGGGCAGTGAATTGAAAAAGGGCACCGTAGAAATATCCCAGTTAGGTCACTAAAGGTTTTACATGCACGGCATGCTTAATTAAAATACCGATATACTCATGGACATTAAGGATGCATGAGGTTAAGATCAGGAGTTTCATAGGTACAGTAACCTATACAGGGGACTCGTTTAACAAACCTACTTAAATGCAGGCATGCTACATATTAGCTAGCAAGCATTCCTCAGTTTTAACCTTACCCTCATTTTGCCCTAGGTTTGTTTTCGAATCGTATACATGCCGCTACTGGTATGGCCACTAAGCCAACACCATGTGTCATTCAGTTTACTTATATAAATATTGTATATAATAATTAATTTACTGCTGTTTAAAATTTTCAATAGCCTCTCTAACCCTCCCCAACCCCTCTATTATCAGTTTTTCGTCGAGAGCGAAGCTTAACCTAACGTACTCCTTACCCATGGTTGACTCCGAGAAGGCTGTGCCGGGTAGGATAACTACACCGTGCTCCTCAAGCAGCCAGTTTGCGAATTCCTCAACACTCATGTTAAGTTTATCTAGGACCCCCTTAACTCTGGGATACATGTAGAATGCCCCCTCGCTCCTCCAAACCTCAAACCCAGGGATCCTCCTAAGCTCATTATACATGACGTCGCGCCTCCTCTTAAACAGCTCAATCATTGCCTTTGAGGCCCTCCAGGAGGCCTCATTTCTAAGTGCCTCAACACCAGCCCACTGGGCTATGCTTGGTGGGCAGCTGTACGTGTTCGCCGCGAGCCTCCTTAGAGGTTCAATAACCTCACCACTGGCCACTAGGTAACCCAGCCTCCACCCAGTCATTGAGAAGGTTTTGCTGAAGCCATTGGTGTATATGATGTACCTCCTCCAGTCTGGTTCAAGCTCTAGGATACCCTTGAATACGCCTTCCTCGTAGAGGAAGTTGTCGTAAATCTCGTCAACAATGACCAGCAGCCCGTGGTCTTTAGCCACCTCAAGTAGCCTGGAAACCTCACTAGGCCTAAACACGGCGCCTGTTGGGTTATGCGGATTATTCAGCACTATTGCCCTCGTCCTATCTGAGACGGCGCCCTCAATGGCCTTAAGGTTAAGTCTGAAACCATCCTCAGGGTTGAAGGTTAAGGGCACGTAGACCGGCTTACCACCGAAGAACTTTGTTAACTCAGGGTATGCTGGGTACGTTGGGTCTGGTATTATGACCTCATCACCTGGCCTAATGTAGGATGCCATAGCTAGGAATATGGCTGTCTTAGTACCCGTGGTCACTATGACTTCATTGGGCTTCACACCTGCGTGGTACCTCTGGTTCAAGTAATCCGCAATGGCCTCCCTAAGCTCCCTAATCCCCTCAGTCTCAGTGTAGCCCGTTAAACCCCTATCCAGGGCCACCTTAGCCGCCTCAACAATGTTGCTGAAGGTGGGTAAGTCAGGCTGCCCAATGCCAAAGGAAATAACCTTAATACCCTTCCTCTCAGAAACCTCACGGGCCTTAGCCAGGTACGTGAAAGCATCCTCACCCCTCAACCCCCTAACCGACTCCTTCAGATAGCCATTAACCGGATCCATACTCAATACCGTAATGCACTATGGTTATGTATAAATAAATATTTCCCCAAAGGCTATTTACCCGTAATGACCTAAATCTTAAAATTTAAGCAACCAATGCTGATTCATGGACTACGGTAGGCTTGAGGAGTTCATCCTGAACAGGATGAGGGAATCCAGGTTACCAGGTTTGAGCATAGGGCTAATTAAGAACGGTGAGCTTGTTTACTCTAGAGGCTTTGGGTTTAGGGATATTGAGAGGGGGTTGCCTGCAACCCCAGATACTATCTACGGCATCGGATGACCCCCTCCTCGCCCTTTGGGGGCGGGGTTTACCGTGGGGGTCTCGACAGTTACCCCCTCCATGGGGGTTAATGGTTTTACTCCGTTAGTAGTGACTATGTGGCTGAGTATTTTTGTTGGTATTGGTGTTTCGTAACCTACCCTCTTCGCTATGTTCCTTGCCGCATTCAAATCGGCGTTAATCTTTATTCCAGTTAATTCGCATACGTAGAGTCCTCTCTTGATTCTGCCGTTTTCATGGTTTGCATTGCATATTGAGCATTGTTTGCTAGTCCCATACTCATTAACAACATGCAGTTTAATCCCATACTCCTCAAGCACATCACCAAGCCAATTAATGATTTTGCTGAACCACCAAACATTGGTGTTGTACTCATTACCGTTGTTTTGGCTAAGCATGTATGGGTAACCAATGAATACCTCATCAACACCCATTTCATGCATTATCCTCGCTAGGAATCTGATTGCAGTGCGGTAGTAATGCCTAAGCCTCTCGTGCTGCTTGTAAACAGCATGAAGGTGGAATGCATGGTACCTCCTCCATGATTCGAATCCATGATTCCTCAACCAATCCCTAATCGCCTGGTAGGTCTTAACCTCCCTCTTCCACCAGTAGTACTCAGCCTTAATACTCGAACCCTTGATTAAAATGGCGGTGTCGGTGTGGTTGAAGACAACGGCAAACAAGTTATTCAAACCAACGTCGATGAAAGCCTTATTACCACCCCTAGGCTCCTCAATCCGTATCTTCTCGTAAATGCCCTTCACGTAACCCCTCGGGTTACTCCTAGCAGGCTTCTCACCAATGCTTATTGGCACATAGGCAAACCACCTATTGCCCTCAAGCTTAATTACGAGTACGCCCTGCTTACCACTCCACTTAACCCTACCAGCGTACTTTATTTTCAAACCCCAATCCTTAAGAACTATGTAGCCCTCTCCACCGTTGGTGGGCTCTAGGTAGTACCTATCGTTCCTCACCAGGATCCTTAGCTCCCTCCTGCCTAGTAACCTATCCTTCCAGAAGCCAGGTGGTGAAGGCTTACCCATGAATTTAGGTAACCTACCTTGCCTGTACAGCCTAAGCAGTTCGAAGTATGATTTCCAAGCCCAATTATTCAGGTTAATGACTTGACCAGCGTTTACGCCCAATCCATCCTTGTACCTGTGGTAGAATTCGTGCCCAGTACCCTTGAAATCCACCTTGCCACTTACCCTATACTGCACCAACCTTGCATAATTCAGTTCATTCCATAATTTAGCAACAGCATCGGCAATCCTACGTAACTTGCGCTCTTGAGAGCCATTAGGCAGTAGCCTAAGCCTAACAGTGCGCATTTCATCATTACCATTCCTTGATTTCCTACCCCTACCCTTCGATTTAGGGGTGAAGGAGGATTGTGTGCCTAGGGTGGTGGAAACAGTGGGTGATCGACCCACCAACTCATCCGAAGAGATTGAACCCCCTCTCGGGGGCACTACCCTAGGCACCAGGAAAAGCTAAGCAAAGGGAGGAATTAAAGGGTAATCAGAAGCAAAAATACTGGACAATAGGCTAAAACTTTAAACAAACAAAGAAACAACAAACACCACCCTAAAAGGCAAGACTTGCCCCGTTGTCAGCTATGATTACCCTAGCCCCCTCAAGCCCAAGTTTATAAGCTATGGCAGCCCCAATGCCGTTTCTCAGTAGGTGGCAGAGGCTTGGCGCCTCCGCCATCTACCTCTCAACGGTCTCCCTGGGGCCGCTCACCGCAGCAGCTCCCGCCCTGTCGCCAGGGGTTCCTAGCCTCTGCGGATCTCGGGACCCCAGGGTAACTAGTGAGGGTGTTGGGGTTAGGTTTTTAAATCTTTTGGGGATATCCCTCCGTGGATTACTTAACCATTAAGTTGCCATTTAATGTTGATGGGGATACGGCTAAGGAGTTATTATCAACTGCTTGGTTGTTTAGAATAACCACGCATAGGGTGCTGGCAGTAGTTAAACAGCAACAAATCTTACCTGGTAGTAGGATTGGCTGGAAGAACGCGTTTAGGAGAATTGCCTACGAAATTATTCCGAATCGTAGGTATGCTGACGGTGCCGTAACCCTCGTGATGGGTGTTTACGAATCATGTAGGGCGTTAGATGTTGATTTCAAAAGCATTGAGTTGGGTGATTGGCTCATGTTCCAGCAGAGTGAGCTTGAGTACCCTGCCAAAAGTATCACCTTGAAGCCTGGCTATGAATTTAACATAACAACAATTAGGTATAACGGGGCAACTGGTAGGGTTGTCCTCAAACCCACAATACCCAAGATTTACAAAGCATTACTTGATGCAGTTCTTTTTGAACATGTCAAGTACATGGGTAGGGTTGTGGTTAGGGACTACGGTGTCAGAGACAACCAATTGTGGGTTCGTGGTGAAGTACATGTGACAATACCGTTAGACCTCTATTATGAGCACATGGCTAGGCATAAGAAGAACAGTGGCAAGCTCATTGGTGGTGTTGACGTTAACACCGATAGAATCAACCTAGCGATTATCGATGAAGATGGTGAACTCATTGATAACAAAACATTCTGGTTCAGTGAGGCTTCTAGGAAGGGCTTCAGTAGACACAAGGCTTGGAGTATCATTGGCATGAGGATACATGAGATGCTTAACTACGCCTATCACCATGGTGTTAAGACACTGTTCCTGGAGAATCCGGGAGTCCTCGGTAGGTTGAGGCTAATGTGGGTTAGGGGTGGTGATAGGAGGCATGAGAACTACAACCACAAGGTCTCAATATTCAGAAGCACAATTATCGAGAAAATAACCATGAAGGCACCACTGTACAGCATAGAGACTAAATACGTGAACCCAAGAGGAACAACAAACTCCAAAGAACACGACGAAGCCATGAGAAAGCATAGACTAGACAGGCACACCGCATCAGCCTACTTAATAGCCCTAAAAGGACTCACACCAATGAATACGAGTAACCGTAAATAATAATGAAGACAGAAACAGCCCTAGCTCCCCCAGTCACAATAGCCACTTTACCACTTAACTTACCGGTGGGCATAATTGAGTATTTTCACCGCGCTTTAAAGTATGCACGGCTGTGTTTAAATCCTCGGCAGCGTGACCGCGCCCATTGATGCCGAGGTTACTAGGGAGGCATACTTGGCTAGTAGGCCACTCCTGTACCTTGGTGGTGGGGGTTGCCACCTGCTTAACCTCCTCTTAACCTCATCTTCGGGTACGGCTAGGTCTAGCCTACCATTCTCAACGTCTATTATCACCCTGTCCCCATCCTCAACCACCGCTATTGGCCCACCCACGGCTGCCTCAGGGGCAACGTGACCAACCATTAAACCCCTTGTGGCGCCGCTAAACCTACCGTCAGTGACCAGGGCTACGTCTTGGCCTAGGCCCGCGCCAACTATTGCTGAGGTTACCCTAAGCATCTCAGGCATCCCAGGCCCACCCTTGGGGCCCTCGTACCTTATTACAACCACGTCACCCGGCTTAACCTCACCCCTCTTAATGGCCTGGAAGGTCTCCTCCTCCCCGTTAAATGGCCTTGCCTTACCCTCAAACCTCATTATGCCCGTTGCAGCAACCTTAACAACAGCCCCCTCTGGTGCTAGTGAGCCCTTGAGGATTCTTATGCCACCCCACGGTTTAATCGGTGTCGATGGATCCTTGACCATGTGGTCGTGTTTAACATTAGGTATCTTAAACTCCCTTAGGTTCTCCTCAAGGGTCTTGCCGGTCACTGTGATTACCTTACCGTTGATTAGCCCCGCCTTGAGCAGCTTACTCATTATGAGCGGTATGCCACCCACCTGATCCAGCTCAGCGGGCACGAAGTCACCACCCGGCCTTAGGGCAGCTATGTAGGGTACCCTCCTGGATACCCTGTCGAAGTCGTCTAGGGTTAACTTAACCCCTGCCTCGTAGGCTATTGCTAGTAGGTGGAGTATGGCATTAGTTGAGCCTCCGGTGGCCATTAGTACGGCTATGGCGTTCTCGAAGGCCTCATAGGTCATTACGTCCCTTGGTTTAATACCCAGCTCGGCAACCTTCATTAAGGCTAAGCCGGTTTCACGGGCGTAAATTACCCTCCTGGCTGAAGTAGCGGGTGGGGTGGCACTCCCAGGTAAGGCCATGCCCAGCGCCTCAGCCATAGCAGCCATTGTATTAGCCGTGAACATGCCTGCACATGTGCCGTAGGTTGGGTGGGCGTTCAGCTCTATGTTGTAGAGCTCCTCCTCGCCTATCTTGCCGGCTAAGTATGCACCTATGGCCTCATGCACATCCTCAATAGTCAACTTCCTACCACCGTAGAAGCCGGGCTCAGCCGACCCACCGTACAGGTAAACTGACGGTATGTTCAACCTAGCCATCGCCATCAGTAACCCTGGCGTTGTCTTATCACAACCACCAATACCCACGAAGCCGTCGAAGGCGTGGGCGTTTATCTGAGCCTCAACGGTGTCGGCTATCACGTCCCTACTAACCAGGCTATACCTCATTCCCTCCGTACCCATGCCAATGTTGTCGTTGACTACAATAGTTGGGACTGTTAATGGAGCCCCACCGCCAGCCTTAATACCCTCCTTGACGTATGTGGCCAGTTGAAGTGTATGGATGTTGCATGGCCCAGCCTCGCTCCACGCAGCCACAACAGCCATTAGGGGCTTAGCTAAGTCCTCGTCGGTAAGGCCTATTGACCTTAAAAAGGCCCTATGGGGGGCATTAAGAACCCCATCATACCTCTCACTACTCCTAACCCTAATCTTTATAGATGCCATACCCACTTACCCAGCTTTGCATTTTTATGCATTACCATTTAAGCTCTTGTGAAAATTGAAAATAAGTTTTCAAGTGAACCAGCCAACTAGGCGCATTAAAATTCAGGTAATTTTTTAACCTAGTGGATTGCCTGCTCGGCCAGTTGCCTGCCACTTTTACCATTATTGGATGATAATTGCATTATCCTATTCATTGGGACTAGGCTTTGCCCCAACACGCATATACCCCACAGCGCATTTATCAGTGGAGAGTAGACATTCATACTGGCGTAGATTATGCCAACCAGGTTGCCTATAGGTAACCTACCCCTCTCGGTTTCATGAATCCCAAGTATTGTCAATATCACCGGCATTGCTAGGCTGTAGGCGAATGAAGATGACCAATATGTCCTATCGTAAAACACCTGCCTAGTCATACCCCTATACCACTTGTTTAACGCATCCCTTATTTGACCAGGCTCAGCATTACCCTTAAAATATTCATCTATGAGGTGAATAACCTCGCTATAGGAGCTCCTCTCAACCTGCCTAGCCTCCTCAACACCCTTTATGTAAGGCTCCATTATTAGCAGTGATAGTGGGGTAGCTGCAACCGCCACAATACCCAGTACTGGGCTTAGTTGGAAAATTGTTACCAGAGAAACAATCGTTGTTAATATGTTGGGCGTGAAGGTGGTGTACATACCTCCTATGTTCCACATGACGAAGTCCACATCGCTGGCTAACCTACCCACCAAGTCATTTACGTTACCCAGATTATTACTGACTCCCATTTCCGATATAACCCTGTTTTTAACGTCAGCTATGCTCTTGGCCACACTATTCCAAAAAGGTTTAAACAACCACTCAGTGGCCGTGTATATTACGGCTGTAGCCGTTATCATTAATATGGCGTTCATTATGCCTGACTCCCTAATGCTCAACGAGCCGTTTGTTGAATTCTCAAGTGAGTTCACCAGGTTGGTTAATGCCAAGGGCATTAATGAACCTGAGGCTACTGCCCTAAGTATGAAGGCTACTAGGGCTGCTATGAAGCCTATGTTAACCTCCCATGAGTATACGTACCTCCTATAGAACCTCCACGTTAAGGCTAATACCTCGGCGGTTTTTAACTTCATAACCAATACACCTTAGGCTTAACCTAGGCCCTTAAATACCTTACCTAGAGGCTGGGTTAAACTTTAAAAGTAATTAAGGTTAGCCTAATCATGGTAACTAGGTCCTTTGATGAACTCAGCGCTAGGCTCGTATTCGTGCTGGCCAGTTCGTTCAGGAACATTAAACCGCTTAAGTGGGATTCAGTCGGTGACAATAGGTTTAGGCTCAGTGTTGATGCCGGTGATTCCAGTGAGCTAGTGGTTATTGGGCATAGGGGTAGTGCCTTAATTAGGCTTGATGGTAGGCCCCACTTTGAGCTCGACCGCTACCATAGGGCAATCCCAATACCCCCAGGTTCACATACCATTGAGGCGGAGTTCACACCATACGCTGACTTCGGCGAGATAGTTGGCGTTGACCCAGGTAAGCCATTCTTAGTGACCAGGGATTACTCTGCGCTCAGGTTCTGGGCCTATGCATCAAGTGCACTTGAGCTGGCCAGAACCATTAATGATGATGCGGTCAGGGATGCCTTACTCAGGGCCTTAACCGAGGCCTTTAAGCGCGTCCCATTCACCAGCGTCTCTAGGGAACAGCTGCTACTAACGGCTGAACTATACGGCATGCCCTGGGGTGAGAGGATAATGCAGACCATAACGGATGACTTAAGCAACGTCTATGTGGAGTCCAGCGGCGGTAACTTTGATGATGCTTTGGGTGTTTTGCGTGGTTTGGTTGGTGGTTTTGGTAAGGTTGGTGTTGTTTTTGGTGTTGGTCATGCTCATATTGATGCTGCTTGGCTTTGGCCCTTTGAGGAGAGTAGGCGT
>NZ_LCTF01000083.1 GCF_001663375.1 Caldivirga sp. MU80 | reverse complement strand
TCCATAGAGATCACTGTAATTTGGGTCATTAACATCTGAGTTGAATCTTCTACCACCCTCGAAGAACCACCAATGCTCAGCCCTATGGTAAGATACCCCGAATATCAACCCCTCATCCCTACATGCCTTAGCCAACTCACCTATAACATCCCTGCCTGGCCCCATCCTCTCGGCATTCCACCTATTTATTGAGCTATCCCACATGGAGAACCCATCATGGTGCTCAGCCACTGGTACAACGTACTTGGCCCCAGCACTCTTAAATAGGCTACACCACTCATTGGGATCCCACTTATCAGCCGTGAACATGGGTATGAAGTCCTTGTAACCGAACTTGTCATGGGGGCCGTAATGCTCGATGTGGTGCTTAAACTCTCTACTACCCTGAATAT
>NZ_LCTF01000004.1 GCF_001663375.1 Caldivirga sp. MU80 | reverse complement strand
GGCTTTTTGATGACTAGGGGTATCTTTCCAATGGCTCTTCTCATTATGTTTAATGCCCCGTTTAGGTCGCTGTGTAGCTTATGCCCCATTGGGCAGTGGGCAACACCTCTTGGTTTTCTCTTCACCTCAACGTTGTGATAAGCGCAGTATTTTGAGGTGTTGTACTCAACAACCTCATACACCTTAATGCCGTACTCCTGGGCCTTCAACTCAATGGCCTCCATTAACTTGCGGTAACTCCACATGTTCACTGTGAACTTGTTGCCCCTTTCCTGGGCAATATTGAAGGGGTAGCCGAGGTAGATTGTTGAAACGCCGAGTTCGTGAAGTTGCTTCAATAAGTGGGAAGCAAAATTCCTATAAAGATGGAGAAGTCTCCTCGCCAACTTCCCATGAAGCCTCCTCATTTCGTGGTTCAACTCCTCAACTGCGTCACTCAGTAGCTTGTCCTTGAGTGTGTCCCTAAGGGATTGGATATCAGCAATCTTCCTTTGGAAATAGAAATAGTCCTCCTTAGCCCTAACGCCCTTGTAGAGTAGCCAAGTGCCGTCATCAACCACAACGCTTGCTAAATTATTGATGCCTAAGTCAATGGATGCGGCCTTATTACCTTTAGGCGATTCAACTTGAATCACCCTCCTCTCACCACGGACAATAAATTTGCTCCTCCTACCCGTTTTAGCCTCCTCAACACCAACCTCCACTGGTATTGAGGCATACCATGCATTCCTAGCATCATCGTAATGCATCTCAAGCCTACCCTGCCTACCAAACCACCTAAGCCCACCAGTGAACTTCACTTCAAGGTTAAAGTCCTTGAGGATAATAACACGCCTTTGTTCATCCACCTCATATCTATCCTGCCTTATCACGAGTATTAACCTCCTCCTACCAGTTGCCTCATCCTTCCAATAGCCAGGCGAAGAAACGTGATTCATGTAAGGTGGAAGTTTGTTCCCCTTCTTCAGCTTGAGGAGTGAGAAGAAGGAGTTCCAAGCCTCATTATTCTTCTGAAGCACTGCCTGAGCATTAACACCAAGCAAACCCTTATACTTCCCATAATACTTACCCCACGTACCCCTGAAGTCCACACGCTGGTGATTAAAGAATTGTTGCCTCCTCTCATAGTTCAATTCATTGAACAGTCTAGCAGAGATATTCGCCAGCCTCCTCAGCCTCCTCTCTTGATGCCCATTCGGCAGGAGTCGTATAACATTCGTCCTTTTATTCCTGAATTCAACCTCGTAGACACCCTCCCCCGGCATCCCGGCTGAAGTCGGCGCCGACCCCCACGACTCCCTAACTAATTCACCGAGGGAGGGCACCAAAAAGAGAAATAGCCTTGAGCTTAAAAACCCTTACCCCAACCCTAAAGGGCGAGGTTTGTCGTTGGTTTCTATCAAGGTGAAGTAGTTAAGCCTTACCTCTTATAGTGGGTTGCTTTGCTACGTGGGGTTAACTAAAGTGTGAATTCGCTGAAACTTAATATTAATACCTTAGTTGAAAACATTGAAGGTGGCTCCTTTCCTCACAGTCCTAGGTTCCTTCTGATTTCCCTAGCCACCTCCTCAGGCTTTTCAGCGGCGGTTATGGCTCTTCCCACAACCACTACGTCAACTCCCCTACCCCTCAGTTTGGCTGAGGACTTAACGTCAATGCCGCCCGCCAACGTGACCCCAACACCATACCTACTCCTTATTGACTCGGCCTCGTCAATGAGCACCTCAGCCGTAACCCTTCTGGCGTCTTGCACATCAATACCCACGTGGAGTCCCACGTAATCCACCTTAACCGTGCTGAGTACTTCCTTAACCCTGTCCTCAACGTTAACAACACCTATGAAGTCAACCACTGTGCTTAAACCAAGCCTCCTAGCCTCCTCACTAAACTCCCTAATAGTGTCCAGTGGTGCGGCAGCCAGCACGCTTACCATGTTTGCCCCATGCTCGGCGGCCAGCTTAACCTCGATCCTGCCTGCGTCCATGGTCTTCAGGTCGGCGAATATTGGGGCTGTGGGGCAGCATACCCTCATCCTGGATACTGAGTACATGCCGTAGGCCTTAATTAACGGTGTACCAACCTCAATTATATCCACAAGCCCATTGCCAAATAGTCTCCTGGCCAGTTCAACGGCCGAGTCTAGGTTAGTTAGATCCAACGCTACCTGGAGTTTCATCTACTCACACCTATAAGTACTTTAACCGGTACGCCAGCCCTCATCTGAACCAGCACTGGTACGTCTAGCTTAGCTGTCGTAACCAGTACCCTGATTAACTCCCTAACCTTCCTCAGTACCGTTAACTTATCCTTCATCGCATCCAAGGATTCCTTTAACGTATCGTACTCGTCAATTGGATTAGGGTCTATCACTATCTTCAGGCCTGTTATCTCTATCGCCGGCGTTAGCAGTATGTTCTCCCTACCCACTAGCTTCTTGATAACACCCAGTAGTGATTGGAAGCCAGCAAGCCTTGGCTCTAATTGGGCTATGTTCTTCTCAATCAAGTTGACATTATCCTCAAGGGTCTTCACTTGGTTATCTAGGTAGTTCATGAATTCGCTGAGTGACGTGAAGTACATCACCTCTAACTCGCCTTCACCCACAGCACCCGGTGACTCCATATTACGCCTTCCCGCGTTTAGGTTATTAAGCTTTAATGTTTAATCTGAGGATGAGCCTCAGGTTTGGAAATTTGTGAAATAATAAGATTTATTAAGAATCACCCAGGTTACTGGTTTATGGTTGAGGTACTTAAGTACGATGTAGTTATACTTGGCTCTGGGTTAGCGGGCCTGAGGGCCGCGTTTGAGGCTGGAAGGGTCAGTGGCGGTAAGATTAGGATTGCCGTTATCTCCAAGGTTCAAGCCATGAGGAGCCACTCAGTATCCGCAGAGGGTGGTGCCAGCGCTGTGCTTTACCCTAAGGAGAATGGCGATAGCCTTGACCTACACGCCTACGATACGGTTAAGGGGAGTGACTTCCTGGCTGATCAGGATGCAGTGGAGGTGTTGGTTAGGGAGGCCCCTAAGGAGATAATATTCATGGATCACCTGGGTGTACCATGGTCGAGGGATGCGCAGGGTAGGATCCTCCAGAGGCCCTTCGGTGGGATGACTATACCCAGGACTACCTTCGCCCAGGATAAGAGTGGTTTCTTTCTAATGAGCACGCTGTACGACAATGTGCTTAGGTTTGGCAACATCGACATGTACCACGAACACTTCGCAACATCCATGATAATGCAGAATGGGGTCTTCAAGGGCTTCACCGTTATTGACCTTAAGACTGGGGAGTTTAAGGTGTTTCTAGCTAAGGCCGGTATAATAGCCACGGGTGGTAACGGTAGGGTTTACGGGTTCACAACCATGGCCCACTCCTCAACGGGCGACGGTTACTCCATAGCCTACAGGGCGGGCATACCACTCAAGGACTTTGAATTCCCTCAATTCCACCCAACGGCATTGGTCCCAAATGGCATACTGATAACCGAGGGGGCTAGGGGGGAGGGTGGTTACTTGGTTAATAAGGAGGGGGAGAGGTTCATGAAGAGGTATGCGCCGAGCAGGATGGAGCTGGCCCCAAGGGACATTGTAAGTAGATCCATAGTAACCGAGTGCATGGAGGGTAGGGGATTCATTGATGAGGAGTCAGGTTTATGCTATGTGCTGCTTGACCTTAGGCATCTCGGCGAGGAGAGGATTGAGACCAGGTTACCGATGATTAGGGATATAGTCATGAAGACCTTGGGCATTGACCCAGTGGATGAGCCAATCCCCGTTAGGCCAGCCATGCACTACATGATGGGTGGGGTGCACGTTGACATTAATGGACAGGTGATGCTTGATGAGACCACTACCAGGGTGCCTAACCTATGGGCAGCGGGTGAGGCGGCCAACGTCAGTGTTCACGGGGCCAATAGACTCGGCAGTAACTCGCTCACAGAATGCCTTGTTTGGGGTAGGATAACGGGTTCACTGGCGGCTCAGTACGCCATGAACGCCCCTGAGCCTGAGTATGATGGTTCAATTAAGGATGCTGTGTCCAGGGAGGAGAGTAGGGTGTTTGATAGGTTGATTCATAAGGAGGTTGGTGGTGAGAATCCGTATGAAATCAAGAACGATATGAACAGGACCATGGACAATAACGTGTATGTATTTAGGGATAAGAGTATGCTTGAGGAGGCTTACACAACCATTAAGAGGCTTAGAGAGAGGTTCGCTAACGTCAGGCTTGAGGATGATGGCAGGGTGTACAACCAGAACCTTAAGGATATACTTGAACTCGACTTCCTGCTCGAACAGGCAGAGTTAATAACAATAGCTGCATTGAACAGGACTGAGTCAAGGGGGGCCCACTATAGGCTGGACTACCCGAAGAGGGATGATGACAATTGGCTTAAGCACACCCTACTCTTCTACACGGCCGGTGATAAACCAAGGATAAGCTATGCACCGGTAAGGATAACACGCTGGAAGCCTGAGGAGAGGAAGTATTAAACTCACCCGTTACTCATCTTAGTTAACCTACTCCTAACCTCAATAGCCCTCTTAAGCACTATACTCTTCAACTCCTCCGGGCTTAGGTTAAGGTCACCGTAGGCCACTATGGCCACTTGGTATGTTTCAAGCTGCTGCCAAGTCTCCTCGGCAAACACCTTAACATCTTTAATGCCGTCGCTAATCAACAGTTCCCTTAGTGTATTCTCAAAGTCATCTATCGGCACCTTGGTTGGTAGATCAAGCCTAACCCTGACCATACGCCTCACGGTGTTCGTCCTACTAATGACCATTGAGTCCTTTAGGACTGCGTTAGGCACCTTAGCCACCTCACCGGTGTCCAAGAGGATTGTGGTGTACATTAACCCTACGTCTACCACTGTGCCTGTGAAGCCGTTTGGAGTGCCCTCGGTTGGATACATTGCCCTAAGCAACCCGTAACGCCAAGTCAGGAAGGTTATCCTCTCTCCCGGTTTAAAGGGCTTGGATATGAGTAGGGCAAGGCCGGATATCACGTCATTGAGGGTTTGCTGGAAGGCAAGGCCAAGTATTAGCCCTATCACAGTGCCGCTGAGGGCAGCCGCTGCAGGGCTATATTGAACAACACTAGCCACGATGAAGATCAACACCGCTAGCGCTATTAGGAATTGAAATATGAATTTTAATGCTGTGGCTGTATGTGGATCGTATGGGTAAAGCGCCTTATTAATATCTCTACTCGTCACGTATATCAGCAGGGAGCCTATTACTAAGGCTAGGGCTAACCTAACCAGGTACTCGTAGTTGCCTAAGTAATGCGGGAGGATGTTGTAAACGTGGACTGTTAAGTAATACACTATGTAGACCACAATGCCAGCTATTATTATCGGCACCCACGACCTAACTATGCTACTGATTACCGTTGATAATGGCACCACTTGCTTAGTCTGACCATTACTAGCCTCCCTCATACTCGTTTTCAATGGGTAACCGCTTTATTTACCTTCCGATAATTAATTAATGTTGAGGTGGCCAGTGATGGTAACTAGGGTTGACTCACATTGGCCCTGTTAAAGCTTTACCACATCCATGATGCCTCTACTTGAATCTATTATGAGTATCTTACCGGCTAATGCAGGTTCTAACCCAGCAAGAATCCTGATCACCTCCAATGCCTGCCACGATGCGACTATGCCAGCCACTGGGCCAATTACGGCGTTGCACAAGCCCTCAACGCATGATACCGGGTTCATACCCCTTATGTTTAAGATTTCGGATAACCGGGGGGTCTTATTGGGTATCACCGTTGTGACTAGGCCGAACCAGCCGTCAACGCCGCCGTTGACTATGGCTTTGCCATGCCTTGAGGCTAACTCATCAACGACGTACCTAGTCTTCATGTTATCAACAGCTAGTGCTATTACGTCCACCGAGGACACTATCTCATCAAACTCGCCGTTTAAGTCCGCAACCAACCTATACCCCTCAACCTCAACCTCAGGGTTAATCTCCCTAAGCCTCTTCTCGGCAACCTCAACCTTAGGCCTACCCACATCGTTAGTTGTATAGAGTAGTTGCCTATGCAAGTCGCTTATGCTTACTGTGTCAAAGTCAACCAGTACTAGCTTACCCACACCCGCACCAGCCAGGTACATTGATATTATTGAACCCAATCCCCCCAGCCCAACCACGAGGACACTACTGCCCCTTAGCCTCCTCTGTCCCTCAACACCTATCAACGGTAACTGCCTAATGTACCTATCAGCGTTAAGCATGCTTGAATTGCCTCAGTCTTGAAATTAAACTTACCGTTTGTACCTAGGACCCTTCCCTAATCAACAGCGCCCTAGCCTCCTCAGCCAGCTTAATGGGATTACCCGGCTGAACCCTGCCCGTGAGGGCTACGTAATCACCCTCAACCTTAACAAGGGATCCCTCCTTAAGCCTGTTAAGTATATATGATGCGTAATCTTCACCTCCCCACTCCAGTATTGCCCTATACGTCTTGAGGTACCTTAACTTAGCCCTACCACCCCTGTAGGCTAACTCCCTAAGCAGTAGCATGGCTAGTCTCGCACTGGTCTGGGATGAGTACCGTTGACTCATTGAACCTCACCTCAACTGGGCATCCCCCATAGTTAAGTATTTCCCCCGGTAAATTAACCATCAGCGGTATATTAGCCATCACCGCACCTATTAGCATTAAGGTGTCTGGCTTCGTGGATAGTATTGCCAGGGGTGCCTTACCATACTTGGATAACTGATACATGACGTAGGGTCCTACCGTGGAGCCCGTGGAGTACGGTATTGCCAGCACCTTACCGGCTATGTTAACTTCACTATTGCCAACCTTAACCACACCCTTAACTCCATCCACGTCACCCAGGAATGATATTGGTGTTTTAATGGCCACCAACTCCCCCGACACGGTGCCCGTACCGTTGACTGTGAGCCCCCTTAGGATGCGCATTACGGATGGTTAACATTTTACGTTAATAAGGATTCCCTAACCCTTAACCACACCTATGGGTCTCATCCTAACTACCTTCTTGGCTAAACCCAATGCATCAGATACCTCAGCCACTATGTCCACGTTCTTGTAAGCCTCCGGGGCCTCCTCACTTATAATCTCAGACTCGGCGCTCCTAATTATGATGCCCCTTGACTCCAATGCAGCCTTAACCTTACTGGGCGGTAGGCTCCTCACGGCAGCAGACCTACTCATTTGCCTACCCGCCCCATGGGGGGCTGTGCCGAAGGCCACCTGCATTGCCTTCTCGTAGCCTACCAGTATGTAGGAGCCTGTGCCCATACTGCCCGGTATGAGGACAGGTTGACCTATGCCCCTATACACCCTCGGTATCTCCTCCCTACCAGCTGGGAAGGCCCTAGTGGCACCCTTCCTATGTACCCAAACCTTGGCCCTATGCCCCTCATCATCTATCACGTGCTCCTCAAACTTAGCTATATTGTGGGCCACATCGTAAACAACCCTCATGCCTAGCTTATCAGGGTCCCTACCGAAAACCCTCCTGAAGGATTCCCTAACCCAGTGCATGAGTAGGTGCCTATTGGTCCATGCGTAATTGGCTGCAGCAGCCATGGCGTGGAGGTAGTCCTGTGCCTCCCTAGCCGTTAAAGGTAGTGCAGCCAACTCTCTGTCGGGAAGGTAAAGCCCCCACTGCCTCATTTTACTCTCAGCAATCCTAATGTAGTCCGTGGCCACCTGGTGACCGAGTCCCCTTGAACCTGAGTGTATCATAACCATGACCTGCCCCTCCCTCTCAATACCGAAGGCCTTAGCCACCTCAGGGTTGAATATCTTGTCAACTACCTGAATCTCAATGAAGTGATTGCCTGAACCTATCGTCCCGATCTCATCCTTGCCTCTCTCCTTAGCCCTCTGGCTAACCTTACTTGAATCAGCGAAGTCCCAGCTACCATTCTGCTCAAGGTACTCCTTATCATCAGCCCAACCGTAGCCATTCCTAATAGCCCAATCAACCCCCTCATCAAGAACCCTGTTTAGCTCTGAAATGGGCAGGTGAAGCTTACCGGTCTCCCCGACACCAGCCGGGGCCAGTTCAAATATCGTATTCACAAGCTCCCTAAGCCTAGGCCTAACCTCATCCTCAGTTAGGTCAGTCCTAAGCACCCTAACACCGCAGTTAGAGACCACAAATCCATCGGCAATAAAATCATGTGGATCACCATCAAGTGTGACATCATAAACAAATCCGTTAAATGGCTCAACCTTGACATCCTCAACCTCGTCCCATACGATATCACCGTAAACGTGCTCCTTCAACCAATCCTCAAACTTCGGGAAGTTCTTAGGAACCCTGGGCTTAGTCTTCCTACCCTCGTAAATACTACGTTCAACGAATCTCTCATTAGCAAATTCCGAAGTAAGCGTAAGGATGATGGAGGTTTTCGTAGCACCGGCCTCGGCAAGAACCTTAGCTGCCCTCTCGACACTAGCCCTTTCCTCAATGATTCTCTCCTTAAGCTTAAGCCACGCAATGGCAGCCAAAGCTAACCTCCTCCTTAATGGGTTATATTCATAATTGATCCTGCCCCAAAGCCTAACCAAGTTCTCGGGCTCATTGGGTATGTAGAGTCTTAACCAAACCCTACCGTTACCAGTCTCAATCCTATGTATACCAAGCACCCTAACGCCGAATTCGCCAAGGAGCTTGGCTATGTCCTCCAGGAACTCAACGCCATTATCCTCTAATTCCCTTATTTTAGATACCGTAACGTAGGGCTGTTCGAAATTATAACCATTAATGGTCATTGGCTTGTTCATCTCGGCGCCGAAGTACGCCGCTAGGAACAATCTCTTTATCCACAAAGGCATATTCCTTAACCACCCAGGTACTCTGAATCGGGCATGCGTTTTCTTACCTGCAAGTGCTCCAAGGGCTATTAATAATTCCTTAAAGCTTCTGGAATTAACGTGCACTACGCATTCATGGTTTATGGTCTCCTTGTCATTAATTTTCAATTCACTCTCCCTACAGTACACGTTAGATGGTGTGAATCCAAGTGCAATTATATCCTGCCTCAACTCCTCAAGTCCCTCCCTAGAGCCATAGAATGCCGTTATCTTACTCCTCTCGCCATTAAACGCTCCATCACCAATGAAGTATCCAAGCAACTTTACTAAGTATGGGAGTTTGGGATTCCTGGCGTTAAGCGGTAATAATCCCCTCCTCTTAAGCTCCCTTCTAACGCTTGGTCTAAACTCATCACCACTGAGTATCGTTACGTTGGGCGGCTCCTCATAAGGCACACCTTCGAATGGAAATACGGCAACCCTCTGTCCAACCCTAATTTCGCCGGCGTTAACCATACCATTAGGTGTCAATATTGGGTGGTCAGCACTTGCCCTAATTTCGAAACCCGCCCTAGTCTTAATTCTAATTAATGACCTCTCCCACCTCCACAGGAATAACTTGATCTTCGTCCACGTAATACCCCCATTGTCTCTATCGATAGATACCAACTCACCACCCTTAAACAACTTCTCTATAGGTACGGTATATCCAAACTTCGTTAACACCTTAGTGCCTGCGGGGAGGCAATTAATATCATACCCAATCCCCCCTGGGCTTATTGTGCCCTGGTTAGCGTCCACGGCGGCTACCCCACCCACTGGGAATCCGTATCCCTGGTGTGCGTCTGGTAGGGCTATGCTGTACCTGTATATGCCGGGTAGGCAGGCTACGTTGGCTGCCTGCTCCAGTGTTGAATCTGCTTTCATCTTCTCTATGAGGGTCTCATCAGCGAATATCCTAGCTGGGACCTTCATGCATGGCTTATACGTCTTTGGTATCTCCCAGACGTACTTATCCAGCTTCCTTAAGGGTGGAACCATACTACGTACTTAATATTCTTAAGTTCTTAAGGATTTAAAACTTTTCCACGGGTTCACTTAAGGTATTGTGTTTAGTTGAGTTGATCGTTGATTAGTGAAGGGTCATTATTTATAATGATGGTTAATATAGCAATAGTAAAACTATGTTATATGTACTTTTACATTATTTCCATCGTAATTAATCATATGAAATACATATTTATTGTAAATTGAAATGCGGTTATGTAATGAGGAGACGGCATATTGAAAATAATGATTCTTTTAACTTAGGAAAGATTAATAAGGCATACCCGGTGGGCAATTCCATGGAGAAGCTTAACCGCGTGGATGTAACGTTCTACGGTAGGGGAGGCCAAGGCGCCGTCACCGCTGCGCAGGTGCTGGCTGAGGCCGCGATACACAGTGGCTTGTTTGCGTCAGCATTTCCTGAGTATGGGGCTGAGCGTAGGGGTGCCCCGGTTAGGGCCTACGTAAGGATAGCCAACCAGTACCTCGGCATTAGGGAACCAATAGAGAAACCAGACATATCTGTGGTCTTTGACACTAGGCTGGTTGAAATATTTAACATAATTAACATAACTAATCCAAATGGTGTAATAGTCATAAATTCCGGTGAAGACTACGCAAGGCAGTTGATGAGCAGGTTTAAGGGTAAGGTTGTGTATGTGGATGCCTACGGTATATCAATGAAGTACCTGGGTAGGGCAATAGTTAACACACCCATGCTGGGGGCGCTATTAAGGGTTATCAACATGGTTAATATTGAGGTTGTGAAGGATCTCATTAAAAGCACCTTCAGGGGGAGGGTTGGGCAGTTAAACGCTGATGCAATAGATGAGGCCTATAAGGCAGCTAGGGTGATTCCATGAGCGAGCTTAAGTCTTGGACCCAGATACCCATAGGCGGTTACATAACGGAGCCGCAGAATTCGGTTAAGAACAAGACCGGTTCATGGAGGACTCAAAGGCCTGTCATAGACCAGGATGCGTGCACCAGGTGCCGCATATGCTGGCTTTACTGCCCTGAACCAGCCATACTTGAACTCAACAAGCCCTACGTAACTAAGAGTGGTAGGAAGTACAACCTAACCTTCGAAATTAACTACGACTACTGCAAGGGCTGTGGGATATGTGCAAACGAATGCCCAGTTAAGGCTATAAAGATGGTTCCTGAGGTGGTTCAACAATGACGCAGGTGATTGAGAAGGAGAGGGAGAGGAGTGTTGTGGTTGGGAAGGTTGGCTTAACTACTAACTACGCCATAGCCCATGCCGTGAAGGACGTTGACGTTGACGTTGTTGCAGCGTACCCAATAACACCACAAACTACCATAATAGAGAAGCTGGCTGAGTACGTAGCCAATGGTGAGCTTGACGCCGAGTTCATACCTGTTGAGTCGGAGCACAGCGCATTATCGGCCGCGGTAGGTGCCTCGGCGGCCGGGGCCAGGGTCTTCACTGCAACGTCGGCGCAGGGCCTTGAGCTAATGCACGAGATTCTCCATATCGCCTCAGGCCTGAGGCTACCTATAGTGATGGCGGTGCCGGGTAGGGCATTGTCAGCGCCAATAAGCATACATGGTGATTACCAGGACTTGATGAATGTCAGGGACACGGGTTGGGTAATTTACATAGCCTCCACGGCGCAGGAGGCCTACGATACGGTTATTGAGGCATTTAGGGTGGCTGAGGACCCAAGGGTACTTCTGCCCGTTATAGTCTCCTATGATGGGTTCTTAATGAGCCATACAACGGAGCCTGTTGAAGTTTACGATACTAAGGCTGTCCGTGAATTCACGCCTAGGAGGCATAACACTAGGCCGCTTCTCAACCCTGAGAGGCCGGTAACCATGGGTGCCCTAGCAACCCCCGACTGGTACTACGAGATTAAGTACCAGGCCATTAATGCCCTTAGAGCCTCCAGGGGTGTTATTGATGAGGTTGATTCTGAGTTTAACAGGAGGTTTGGTAGGGCTTACGGCGCAGTTGAGGGCTTCATGCTTGACGATGCTGACTACATCCTCGTCACCTACGGTGGCGCGGCCACTTGGAATGCTCTTGAGGCTGCTAAGGAGGCTAGGGGTAGGGGCCTTAGGGCTGGTGTGCTTAGGATCAGGCTGTTTAGGCCATTCCCATCCAACGACTTAGTTAAGAGACTGGCCGACGCTAAGGCAGTGGCGGTGGTGGATAGGGCAATTGCCCCTGGCTCACCGGTGGAGGGGCCTGTCTTTAAGGACGTTTACATTGCGCTTAGGGAGGCTGGTGTGGACAAGCCCATAGTCTCGGTTATACACGGCATATCACAGCGCACCATGTATATAAGGGACTTCTATGAGTTATACTACAAGCTTAGGGACATAGCCAGCACGGGGAATGTGCCCCGTGAATCATTGTACATGGGGTTGAGGTGATGGGTATGGCCAGTGGGCAGATTAAGATTGGTATAAGGACCATTTGGGATATACCCAAGGAGGAGTATTTCGGGCCAGGTCAGTTAACGTGCGCTGGCTGTGGCCCATCACTGGCCGTTAGGCACATCCTCAAGGCCGCTGGGCCTGACGTAATAGTGGTTAACGCCACTGGGTGCATTGAAGTAACCTCAACTCAATACCCCTACACTGCCTGGGGTGTGCCGTACATTCACGTGGCCTTTGAGAATGCTGCAGCGGTGGCGTCGGGTATTGAGGCTGCTATTAAGGCACTTAACAGGAAGGGCATAGCCAACGCCAAGGCTAAGGTCATAGCCCTGGCAGGTGATGGCGGCACCTACGACATTGGTATGCAGGCGTTGAGCGGTATGCTGGAGAGGGGGCATGGGGTCTTATACGTGCTGTACGACAATGAGGCGTACATGAACACCGGCATCCAACGTTCAGGGGGCACGCCACGCTTCGCTTGGACAACCACATCACCCGTGGGTAGTAGGATTAGGGGTAAGGTTCAGAGTAAGAAGGACATAATGAGCATAGTCATAGCCCACCACATACCCTACGCAGCCACGGCAAGCATAGCCTATCCAATAGATTTGATGAATAAGGTTAGGAAGGCCCTCGATGCATTAAACGAGGGGCCGGCCTTCCTGCACGTGTTTGCACCATGCCCACCTGGCTGGAGGATTGATGACAGTAAGACTGTTGAGATAGCTAGGTTAGCCGTGGAGACTGGGGTATTCCCGCTCTTCGAGTGGGATCACGGTAAGTTTAGGCTTAACCCACCGAGCAACATGCATGTGGACAAGTCTAAGAGGAAGCCGCTGATAAACTACCTGAAGCCACAGGGTAGGTTCGCTCACCTGAAGGAGGAGGAGATCAAGGCCATGGAGGCTGAGGTGGACGGCTACTGGGACTACTTAACAAGGCTCCTTAAGGCCTTCGGCTAGAATTTAAAACAACTTAACCCGAAAATTTAAGCCAACCACTCTATTTCATTAACCCAGAGTTCAAGTTCATCTAGGCTTAACCTCCTCCTCTCATTACCCCTCTCCACGAAGGCCTCCGTGAACTCAACCACGTCACCCCTCCTCACGCCAATGATCCTAACCACGGTTTCACCATAATCCCTCTCAAAATCCGAGGTTGATGATGCCGAGTCCTCGGTGGGTGGGTAAAACAACACCTCAACCCTATCACCCTCCTCAATAAGCCTATAGGCTGGGTGGCTTGAGGCAATCCTCCTAAGTTTGTCATAACTGACTGAGACCACTAGCAACCGCCCTATGTTAGGCCTAAGCTATTAGCTTATATAGCTTATCCAGTATCCACTTAACGAAGAGGTTAATTAATCCTATACCTAAGTAACGCTGCCAATCCACCTAAGCCATTAAGCACCTTACCCGCCTCACTGTCCTCAGGGACTATTATCAACCTAGCCCTAGTTCTCATGCACATGTCAACGATTTCCCTAGCCTCCTCAGCTTTCTCCATCAGGAGCCTACTTAGCATGACCACTGATTCAGCGGCCCCCATGCTTAAGGCCTCATGAACCTCATCACCCAGGGCCACTAGGCCATTGCCCCTACCCAACTCCTCCATTATCTTGTTAACGGTCTCGTAACCTAGTCTCAAGCCGAGTTTATCCAAGTACCCCCTCCTCTCAACCTCATAAACCCCAACTAAGCCACCTTCGGATACGGTAACCCTCTCAACGGGTATCCCCCTAACATCAGGATTTGGTATGCTGTTGATGAGCATACTCTGGGCCGCCAGGACTATTGCATCGGGTTTATGTAGTTCAGCCAATTGCCTAATGGACTTAAACACATCGTCAATGTACCTTTGGTTAAGTAGGGAACCCCCAGACTCCTTATCTTGAATATAGTTATTATTGATGGTGGCTATTATGTCGACCCCAAGTCTACTTGCCAATGCCACTGTGGTCTCTTCAATGGACATGGATACTATGAGTAACCTGACGCTGGAGCCTAATGCATCAATCAACTGCTCCACGTAGCCCCTACTCACACTCCTCATGACCTTAACCGTGGATCCAATCCCAACATCAAGGCTGTGGTAACTCCCCCCAGCACCCTCAAGCCAGTTTGGGTAATCCTCAATAACACCCCTAATCCTCAACACACCCCTGGGTTCGTGAAACTCAAGGCTCTTAACCCTAACCCCCAGGTAAACCCTCTCCCTACCAAGTCTCTCACCACCTCTCCCCCTAACATCCCTAACTGTCCATGAGTAAACCAGGTCGTTTGGCTTAATAACTAGGTAAAGTATGAACAAATCCTCAATCCTCTCCACGGTGAACTCTACGTAATTCTTACCCTCGCTGATCTTCATCAAGTCTGGCTTCAGTGGCAACCTTTTAAATGAACCCTTAGCCTAGTTACAAACCGTGGAGTACGTGACATATGGCGGAGTCTCAATAATCAATGCTATCCCAGCCCTGAGGGGTGGTGTAATGGCAATTGACCTACCTGTTAGGGTTGAGTTGACTAATGGCAGGTGTGTAATGGATGAGTTCACTTCATTCATACTCAACTATGCCTCCAGGAGACTCAACGTTAATGGTGAATACTGTGCTAGGGTCAATAGTAGTGTACCAGTGTCCAGCGGCCTTAAGAGTAATAGCGCCGTTGCGGCGGGTATAGTTTACGCACTAGCCATGCTTAGCGGTGTTGGGTTAAGTGAGGTTGATGCAGCTAGGATAGCGGCTGAGGCGACCAGGGCACATGGATCCTCTATAACAGGGGCCTTTGACGATGCCTCGGCTTCACTGTTAAGGGGTATAGTGCTTACTGATAACAGGCTTATGAAGGTGGTTAGGCACCTTAAGCCACCGGGCGACGTGACAGTGGTGGTGACAGGCTTTAAGGAGAGGAAGAGGCCAATCAACGTTAATGAGCTTAGGAGACTAGCTAGCATCTACATAGACCTATTCCACTGGGCCCTCAACGGGGAGATTTGGCATGCAGCCACGGTTAACGGTATTATGGTTGCTAGGGCCCTTGGCTATGATGGGCAATTGAAGGCGATAGGGGAGGCGTTAAGTAACGGCGCCCTAGCGGCTGGGGTCAGTGGTAATGGTCCATCAGTCTTTGCAGTGTTTAAGGATGGTGAGGAGGGGCCGTACGTTGAGTATGTTGATAGGCAGTGGGGGTACTTAATACTGGCAAGGCCAGTGGCCTGATTAATCTTAATAGTATTGCCCCTTAAGCAGATTATTTTACAGGTCTAGTGGATTGGCGAGGGGAATGAAGAACATAGGTTTTTAAAGCCCTAAGCCTAATAAAGTTGCTATGTCCTGGTTCGAGGACTTTGATGAGTGGTTTAAGAAGTGGAGGAAGTTTGTCGAGGAGTTTGAGAGGGAGGTGGAGAAGGAATTCGAGGAGGCTTTTAAGCCATTCAGCGAGGAGCAGTCAAGGGGCAGTAGGAGGGGTAAGAGCAATGTTTACTACTATGGCTTTGAAATAACAATGGGGCCTGACGGTAAGCCTAAGATTAGGGAATTTGGTAATGTTAAACCCTGGGGTAGGCCTCTTGTCAGTGAGGATACTGAGCCATTAACTGACGTTTACGATGAGGGCGACGTCATTAAGGTTATAATGGACATGCCTGGGGTGGATAAGGACGATATAAATATAAACATTGAACCAGATGGAAAGACCCTAATCGTTGAGGCTAAGGGGAGTGATAGAAGTTATAGGAAGGAGTTAACGCTACCAGCCGAGGTTGATCCAGGCAAGGCTAAGGCGATGTATAAGAACGGTGTATTAACCATTGAACTACCCAAGAGGAATAGGGGGAATAAGGGAACTAAGATCAAGGTTGAGTAACCATGCCCAGGGGGAGCACGGGTAAGGGTAGGCGTAAGACTAAGGCTGAGGAGGTTTTAGAAAGGGTAGTTAACCATGAGTTGATGCCTAAGGCAGTTGTGCTGTCTAAGGATGAGGCAAGGGAATTGTTAAAGAGGCTTAACGCAGCACCTTGGCAATTACCCTGGATTAGGAGCACAGATCCATTAGTTAGGAGTCTGGGGGCTAAGCCAGGTAACATAATTAAGATAATTAGGAAGTCCCAGACGGCGGATGAGATTGAGGTTTACAGGTTCGTCGTGCCCAGTTAACCTTATTTAAAGCAGCTGCAATCATTAAGTTTAAACTCTTACGCCTTCTGCTTCTTCGGCTTAACTTCACCAAGTACTTCACTATGCTCATTGACTGGGAACTCCTTGCCGCACTTAGGGCACGCCACCGACATGCCCATACTGTACCATGACTCAGCCAGCTCAAGGTCAAACGTGTGGCCGCAGTATGGGCACTTCACCTTAAGCTTTAGTATTCTTTCAGGTACACCACCTGAGTATTCCCAATCCTCAGGTAGTTGCCATCCCTCCTCCGACATGTGGCGAGCAGCCTTCACCTATTTTATAAACTTTTCACTCACGCTGCATCTTTCGGCATTTAACGGTAATATATTCGTCAATTATTATAATCAATCCATTTGAGTAGGCCGAAAGGATTTTTAATGGATGAGTATGTTTGGCGTAATGTTTAGGCATAATGATGGTTATCCAATAGTCCTAACGAGTGAAATAGCCACGGCGAGTGATACCTTCGGTGCATCGGTGGTTGGCTTCGCAAGCGCCATACCTGAGAACTACTTTAGAAGGAGAATAGCCCACATGTTCTTTAGGGTATCCAGCGATAGGGAGGGTAGGGTTAAGAGGGCTCCCTATGGTTTGGCTAAGGTTGAGGCTGCTCTACTGCACTACGGATTCAGCAGGAGTGACGTCGTGATAGCAAGTCCATATAAGCTTGATAGGGTTATTGGCCCAAGGACTAGGATAGTTGGGATATACACCATGGATGCCCTAGGTCTCAGCTACGGTTCAGGCATATTATACTGGGTTCTAAAGTTGGCTGATCTACCGTACAGGGGATTACCGTATATTGCCAGGTCTTTCATGGAGGTTGTTGAGCACCCTGCCATAAAGGCGCATAAGGATCACATAAAGGTTGTTGTGGGTGGGCCAGCAACATGGCAGCTTGTGGACACTGGGGCTTGGCAGAAGCTGGGGGTGGACGTGGTTTACGAGGGCAGCTTCGAGAATTACGGTCCCGTGCTCTTTGAGAGGATACTTAAGGGTGAGGATGTTAGGGGTAGGGTTGTTAACAGTAAGCCACCCTCAGTGGAGGAGGTACCTACCATAGTGACACCGTCAATAGGGGGCATAGTTGAGGTTACCAGGGGTTGTGGCAGGGGTTGCGCATTCTGCACGCCAACGCTAAGTGGCATGATTTCATCATTCCCCTTCGAGGGGCATATAGATAAGGAGATTATAACTAACATTGAGAAGGGTGGGTTCAAAAGCATAACACTGCACAGTGAGGAGTTCTTCAGGTATGGGGCTAAGGGTATTGACCCAAACCCCGATAAGGTTAAGGAGCTTGTGGTTAAGGCTTATAAATTGATTAAGCGCTACGGTGAGGATTACAGGCTCCACACAGACTTCACGACAGCTGCCGTGGTTGTCCAGGCCCCTGAGCTTGTTAAGTTCGTTGGTGAGTACATGAATGAGGGTGGTGACTGGAGTTTCATAGAAATGGGTATTGAGACCGGGTCCCCTAGGCTACTAAACATGTTGATGGCAGGTAAGGCGAAGCCCTTCACACCGAGGCAGTACCCCGACATTGTTGAGCAGGCCGTGGGTATACTAAATGACAATAGGTGGGTTGTGGTAGGGACAATGATACTTAACCTACCTGGTGAGAGGGATGAGGATGTTGCAGCCAGCCTTGAGTTACTGGATAGGTTGAGGAAGTATAGGATATTGACATTCCCACTACCCTTCATACCCATGGGTGCGCTTAGGAAGAGGGACTTCACAGTCCTTGATAAGATGATTGAGGATCCATTAAGGAGGGAGTTAATACTTAAGGCATTGATTAAGTCCATGGAGGAGGCTGTGAGGTCCGTGGAGCTTATAGTGGGTAACATGGAGAACATAGTGGCCAAGTTAATAATAAGGCGCATAAGCCTATTCGCCTTCAACCTAGTGCTGAGTAGGTATAAGGCTAAGCTGGGTCAATTGGGTGAACACAGCGCTGAGTTCATACGCAAACTAGCCTCAGCGGCGTGGGACATTAGCAAGTCACCCGTGAGGATACCCATTGATGAGGCTAACCAGTGATCAACCCCATCTCCCTAAGGACACCAATTATTGAGCTTCCCCTTAACTTAACCGGGTTTAGGTGTATGATAACCTTGACGACATCGTCACCGCTGCTCAGCATTAGTTCGTTTAGGTAGAGTCTTTGTTTATCGAACCTGAGGTAAAGCTTATTCCCACTAACCCTTGAATCTAAGGAAAGTTCAATCAGTCTCTTATCCTCATCGGAAAGCCTAGCGGCAATACCCCTAACCACATCATCATTACCGCAACCCTTAAGCCTCAACTCAACCCTAAAGACCTTAATTGGGTTATTGTAATGCCCCCTAAGTGAACTAGTCTCAATCAGCTTAGCCACCCCTGGGCCAAGTAGGTTAATTAACGTGGACATAACCTTATCGTAATCCTCAGTGGCGTGCGCATGGGTCTCTGCATCTATCCTGTCAACCAGGCACATGGGTTAGTGCTTATTAATACGGGTTTATTTTTAAAATTATGTTCAGCAAAATACTCGTAGCCACCGATGGATCCCAATACTCGGATAAGGCCATTGACGTGGCCATAGGGTTAGCTAAGGTCTTCAATTCAAGCCTATATATAATACACGTGGTTGAGGAGGATAAGGTTGCCATGGCTACCTCAACCATGCCCATAATGGTTAGTATAATAGATGACATGGTTAAGGTGGGTAATGAGATACTAAGTAAGGCTAAGGCCAAGGCTGCCGGCATGGGTGTTAACGCCGAGACTATATTGGCTAGGGGCAATGCGGCTGATAAGATACTTGAAAACGCGGAGAAGCTTAACGTGGACCTTATAGTGGTTGGTTCAAGGGGTTTAAGGGGCTTAGCAAGGTTCCTACTGGGTTCAGTGTCAGAGAAGGTAGCTAGGCACTCAAACAAGCCTGTGCTTATTGTTAAGTGACCATAATGCCACGTTTAAAGTTCCCACCCCCTACTTCTTCATGTGCGAGAGCCTACCCCTAATGAAATCGACGACTAGCGAAATATCCCTCCTAACGAATTCCTCCCTACTATACCGTGAAACCTCCACATCCCTATCGAAGCCGTTATACTGAAACTCATGTAGATTTATAGCTACCTCAGCGACTAACCTGAGATCTCTATCCCCAATTATTGCAGCAACTTCCCTTAACCTACCTGAAGGCATGACGGCTATTACCCAGTCAACCCTCTCCACAGTCTTCGTTGGTGTAATCTTCCTCCTCCCAGGGAAGTACTGTGAAAGCAAGTCCCTATAGTCCACGGATAGGCCTGCTACATACGCCTTCAAGGCTTGGTAAGCCTTACCTGCTGCATTCCTTAAAAGGCCATCTTTCATGAACCTCTCGGCTAACTCAGCCTCGTAAAGCGCCTCCATGAACCTATCCTCCTGATACCTCCTCTCATCCACCCACGGCTTCGTTACCTCATTAACCACCGGAAATCAACCTAATTACATTGTGATCCGAAGGACTGATCTTAAACCTTACCGTAAGTGCTAAACCTCAATATGCAAGGTGGGATATTGGCCTTACTAGTGGTTGGCTTAATCCTCCTGTAAACTAATCCCCAGTTTCCTTAAGTCCCTCCAAAACCACCTATTACTCTTGCCAACGCACTCAGCATCAACAATGGTGGTTTCACCCTCTGAACCAGCACCAATAACCCCACTCATCATGGCTATCCTATGGTCATTTGGACACTTAATGAGTGCGCCATGAGTTCTAGAATTTAGTATCCTTATTTCATCCTCGCTGTACTGCACATGCACACCAAAGGCCCTTAGGGTGCTTGACATGGTCACTAACCTATTGCTCTCCTTAAAGGCCAAGTGCCTAACACCAGTTATCACAGTTTCCCCAACTGCAAATGGGGCAACCGACGCCATAACTGGGGCTAGGTCTGGTGAGTCCCTAAGGTTAACCGACACCCCACTCAACCCACCTTCACCCTCAATGGTCCAATTGCCGTTGCTGAATGTACTTACAGCCCCCATCTCTCTAAACAGGTTAACCACAGAATCATCACCATGGCCCATGGGTTCAGGTAACCCGGTCACGGTGACGCTACCCCCTGTGGTTAAGGCTAATGCGGCGTAGAAGCCTGAGAGGGCGTAATCCCCTGGGACATTAATGGTACCTAGCCTTGGGGTACATTGATTAATGGTTATTGCGTCACCGGTGGCGTGGACGCTGCAACCGGATTCTTCAATAACCCTCCTGGTTAAGTCAATGTACTGCCTGGACACTGGCTCACCAATCACCCGTATCGTTAAGCCGACAACCAGGCCAGTTAGCATTAACCCTGAGATGTATTGGCTGGTTAAATCACCCCTAACCTCGACGAAGCCGCCCTTAATTGGCCCAGTTACGGTAACTGGCAGTGAATACCCTGAGACGCGTGCCCCCAGTTCCTCCAGTGATTCAAGCAACTCCCGTATTGGCCTACCCCTAAGTGTCTCATCACCATCAATGGTGATTGAACCCCTGCAGGTTGCAGCCAGGGCTGTGCCAATCCTTAGAGTTGTCCCTGAACCACCAACATCAACGTATCCACCGCATGGTTTTGAGTTTGGCGTAACCACAATACATTCTCCACTTTGCTTAACCTCAGCCCCCAGGACCTTTGCCATTCTAATAGCAGCCTCCACATCGTCAGATTGGGGTAAGCCGCATATTGTGGATTCACCATTACTTATTGTCGACAGTAATATGAGCCTAATGGCCCAACTCTTTGACCTAGGTGCCTCAACCAGCCCAAGGGCCTTAGACCTAGTAATCCTGACAATCATTGCTGTAAGATCACCTAAGCCGCCTTTTTAAGCATGTAGGAAATACTTATACAGCCGGCTTAGGTATGTTAACCCAATGAATATTGACGGCTTACTCTCGGAAAGGGCCAATTACATGAAGGCCAGTGATATAAGGGAACTGCTTAAGTGGGTCACGGCAGATGTAATATCCTTTGGTGGCGGCTTACCTGACCTATCCCAATTACCGCTGGGTGAATATTCTGATGTAGCCAAGTATGTCATTAGTAATTATGGCTTAAAGGCCCTTCAATACGGCAAGACTGAGGGGGTTGATGAGCTCAAGGATGAGCTCGTAAAGTTCATGTCGAGGTACGGCATTAGGGCTGATTCAACACAAATACTCCCAACGGTTGGTAGCCAGGAGGCCATAGAGCTGGTGGCGAGGGTTTTCATAGATCCCGGTGACGTCATAATAACGGAAAAGCCAACATACCTAGCTGCACTGCAAGCCTTCAGGGTTTATAGGGCCAGGATAATCGGGGTTGATATGGATAATGATGGGTTAATGATTGATAAACTTGAGGACACTGTTAAGAGGCTTAAGAGTGAGGGGGCTAGGGTTAAGTTCCTCTACACCATTCCGGTATGCCAAAACCCAACAGGCATAACCATGAGCCTGGATAGGAGGAAGGCTCTGCTTGAATTAGCCAGTAGGTACGACCTAATGGTTATTGAGGATAACCCCTACAGTTACTTCACATTTGAACCAGTGGACACAACCCCCCTAAAGGCACTGGATAGGGAGGGTAGGGTTGTCTACATGTCGACGTTCAGTAAGATAATTGCGCCAGGTATTAGGCTTGGTTGGGTTGTTGCTGATCAGGAGGTGGTTAATTGGTTGGCCATAGCCAAGCAGGCCATAGACCTACACACGCCAACGCTAAGCCAGTACATAGCGTATGAACTATTGAGGAGGGGGATTGTGGACAAGTACATATCGGTCATTAGGGAGACTTATAAGGTTAAGAGGGATGCAATGCTGGATGCATTATCAAGGTACATGCCCAGGGGTGTTTCATGGACAAGACCTAGCGGAGGCATGTTCATATGGGTAACCGTGCCCAGTGGCATAAGGACTGAGGATATGCTTGCCTTAGCCATAAGGAAGTATAAGGTAGCCTACGTACCAGGTAAGTCCTTCTACCCAGATGAGGATGTGCACAACAACATGAGGCTAAACTTCACCTACCCAACCATCGACCAGATATACGATGGAGTCAGGAGGTTAGCCAATGCCATAAGCGAATACCTCAATCAATAGGTTGTTCCCCAGCTTAATGGTTCTTCTCTGCTTAGGTTAAGTCTTGTATTACCTCCTTGCCAGCGCATGAGTCCTCCTAAGGAATTGCGGCTCCAAGGGTAGAAGGGAACCACCTTAGATAATGTTGAGTTACGTTTTTGAACTAAACGCAGTGAAGCCTACTGTTGATGAGGCATTGCAGTACTGATCAGTGAAGAGACTGACCTGCCCTGAATAACCGAACCCGGTTATTAGTCATTGGGAAAAACCTTATTACCCCATGGTCTTTCTCAGGCTCATGAGGCGCTTAGGCCTCATCATATCAGTACTGGTATTAATCCTTGCGGCATTGGTAGGGTTAGACGTATTCATGCATACATTGAGGCAATTGCCTAGTATAAGCCAAACCATTAATGCTACTAGCACCACGACGATGATTAATACCACGTCACCTAAGCTAGAGGTTACATGCCGCGTGTGGAACCTAGTAAACGTAACGTTAAGCAACGGCTCATACCTATTCATTAGTGCGCCCAGAGAAACCCCAGTTTACCTGCTGAGTAAGGCGCAGTTTAAGGAGTGGGGAGTTTCCTCAATGCCCCCGGTTAACTACACTTGGTTTGACGATTCACCAGGCGTATTCGTGGTGGCCCCACCGCAGGGCGACTATGAGGTTGCCTTCTGTGGTTCGATTAACGTCACCCTAAGGGTTTTTAAATACATGGCCATGGGTGTTGCCGCCTATTATGGTCCCAACTACGGTAACTTAACCACAGACGCGGTAATGGGCATTTTCAACATAACCAACGCCAATGTTGAGTGGTCAACTGGGACACAGACACTGGGTTTCTCACTTCAGTTAAACGCTTACCTGGTGGTTAAGTACAGTGGCGGTGTAGTGGTTCACTGGGTCCAGGATGCTTTGCTTGTTTCCAGTGGGCAGTACTGGTTTCAGGCTGAGATGGATGTGACCAACTACATTGGTTCATCGCAAAGCCTAATGTATGAGAACGGGGTGTGCATTTCAGGGTGCTTTAAAACCCCAATGTCAGGCATGTTAATAATCACGGTTAACACCACGAAGTATGGGGTAGTTGTCAACTATGGTTACGCATTATTTAGGTTAGGTAACATTAGGTTGAACCCGGTGGTGCATTGGGTGGCGCACCAGGTTATACCAATACCCAACGCCACGGCATACTTAATCACAAGCCTTAACCCAGGTCCATACTACATGCCCATGGACACTGAACTAGTAGTTGGTGGACCAGGAAACAGTGGTGGTGTAATGTTTAGGAGCCTAAGCGCCCAACTGGCCTTATACTACTGGAACGGTACGTCATGGGCCCCATACCCAGTTGCCTACACCTTTGGGGCTAGTACAGGTGAATACGCTGTTAACGTAAGTGTCGAACCCATTGGACCTGCAAGCGTTGAATTGAGCACAGGCCCTAATAATTACCAGGTGTTAAGTTAACACTATGAAATTTGCTGCCTCTAAGGTTGCGGCAAATTACCTAAACCGTTTTTAGCAATCAATGTGACGTTAAGGATGATTAGCCTGGTGGGCCCGCCGGGACTTGAACCCGGGATCTCCCGCGATCCAATGCCTAGGCGTTCAGCCTAGGTATCGTGAGGCGGGCATCCTAACCAAGCTAGACTACGGGCCCCGGCTCACCTTTAGGCGTGTTTGCTTTAAAATTTTTCCATGGTTAATGGCGATGGAAATTATCATGATGCATTTATTGATGATTAAGCCTGTATCCTTATATAAATCGTGAGTAAGGAACTTGCGGTAAGCCTTACTGCGGAATACTGGCCGTGGTGCTTTCCCCCAATGATGGGCATCATTATTAACCATAACTACTCATCGAGCCGTTAAGGTTTTTAACCACCTTACCCTATACTTTACGCTATGCCCCGTGGTATTTTTTCAAGGTTATTGAACCCGTTCGTTAAGGGTGAGTTGGAGTTGTTTAATGGCCTTAGTGAGCACGCCAAGTTAACCTTAAAGTCACTTAACATAATTGAGGATGCCTTAAGGAGTGGTGACTTGGTTAGGATTAAGGAGGCCGAGGTTGAGGTTGGGGTTATTGAGAATCAGGGTGATGAGATAAGTAGGGTTTTGTCCCAGGAGGTTTCCACCGGTGCAATTGCAACACCCATAATGGGTGATGTTGAGATACTCATAGGTAAGGTTGATGACATACTGGATAAGGTTCACATACTCTCTAGGGAGATAAGGAGGGCTATGAGCATATGCGCAAGTCCTGAGGTTAAGAGGGTCCTAGCTGAGGACGTGGTCGAGTTAATAATGGTTGATAAGAGGGGCGTGGAGGAGTTCATTGAGTTAGCATCAGCCATAGCCAGGGGTGATGATTGGGGTAAGGTCAGGAGCCATGTGTTAGTCATCAGTAAACTTGAGGATGAGGTTGATGAGACTAAGGATAGGTTGATCGATAAGCTGTATGAGTTGGCTAAGGAGATCACATATGTTGAGTTCATGAGCCTATTACACATAGTTTTCACACTAGATGATGTAATAGACATAACCAAGGACGCCGCCTACTTAACGTCCACAATACTCATGAGCCTGGGTGCCTAGGTAATGATTATTGGTGACGTAGCCCTGGTATTGATGTTGACGCTGGCGTACCTAGTCTCATCCAATAACTTATCCCTAGTTGCTGGCGTGGCGGTTGGCAGTAGGCTTCTTAAACCTGGGTTAGCCATGATGATTGCCCTAGCCGGTTACTTAACAGGCCTACTACTTCAGGGAACTGAGATGAAGGGTTATGGTGTAGGCCCCAGTGAACTCCTGGTACTCTCAGCCATAGGAGTGTTGATATTCATAATTGGTGAGGTGGGTAAAGTACCCATGTCAATAACGAACTCACTCTACATGTCCTGGTCAGCCCTAGTACTTTACATGGATGGTTCACTGCCGCTTAACTTCCCCGTGGTTTTAGCGTCATGGTTCGTGACGCCGCTTCTACTTGCCTTAATAGCATACTTCACATACCCGATCCTAGCCAAGACCTCCACGTCGTCTAACCCGATTAAGAGGTTATCAATCTTCAGGTTCATGGTTATACTCACCGTTTTCCTAGTGGGCTACTCCTTCGGCGCCAATAACCTTGGTTTAATGTGGAGTATGCTTGGCTTCAGGAGAATTGGGTTAATCGGCATAGTCTTCGCCTCAACACTAGGCGTAGTCGCAACGGGTAGGAGAACCCTTGGCCAATTCAGCAGGGGCATATACATACCTCCACCTGTATCAGGCGGAGTAATTCAACTACTGTCCTTCGCTGCACTTGAGTTAAGTACAGTGTTAGCAATACCAATATCCCTCACCCTGTGCACCATTGGTTCACTGCTTGGGATATCCATGGCCAGGGGTATGAGAATGCTTAACACGCAGTACCTGAGGCTAGTTTTAATAGGTTACGTGGCCACCATGCTGATAGCCTTCACTGGTGCGTTACTGGTAGTTAAACTGGTTTAACCTGGGCAACTGAGGTTCCTTATCCTATCCTTAAGCGTGTTTATCGGATCTGTCCTAACGGGGTCTATACCGTAGAGCTCAGCCAGTTTGAGGCTAACTAGGCCAAGTAGCATTGAACCGTAAACCTCCTGAGTTAGCCTACTGGAGCCTTTAAGCTCAACAACCTCAACATCACTGGAGTAGTTCCTCACAACCTCCTCCACGGCATTCATCAGGTAGTCGTGTATGTCATCTGTCCTACCCTTGATTATGATGTACCTGACCGGGTGCTTAAGCATAATGGCGACTATGTCGTTGTGGTCAGCCTCAGGTACTATAGCAACCACGGCCGGTGTCTTGGCATTCTCGTTTAAATCATTCTTAAACCTGTAGGCCACCGCCTGAAGCCCAATGGGCGCGAATATCATCGGTACATACCCCTTAATGAAGTTGGCCAACTTGATTGGTAACTGGCTCTTAAGCACCTCACCCTGAATCTCAATGCTCTCATTCACGTCGGGTATGGTGACATAGTGGCTTAGGACCCCTAGGACAGCGTAGAGTAGGTTCGGTAAGCCAAACCTGGGGGCTATTGACCTAGGCACCTTAACCACGGGGGCACCCTTAGCCTCAAGTTCATGGGCAAGCCTACCCCCTGTTGTAACGCCTATAACCGGTATCCCCCTCCTCAAAGCCTCCAATGCACCGCATATTGTCTCTAGGGTTTCCCCAGAGTAACTAACCGCAACCACCAGGGAGTCCCGGCTAACCCATGGGGGTATGTTGAAGTCCTTGTGGACGATTACATTCACACCTTGGAGTGAGTCCCTCACAACATCACCCACGATCCCAGACCCACCCATACCGGTAATCATGATGCCGGTTGGGTTGAAGTCGTAGCTTATTGACCCTACCTTAAAGGACCTTACATTAAGCCCCCTGCCAAGCCTAAGGGACTCCAGCGACAACCTTGGCCAATCCTCGTACCCGTATGGCATTAAAACGTTCATTTTACTTGAGTTTAAACGCTTTATGCATTTAGCCGGCTAAGGGCCTGTGCCTTGGGGCTGGTTAATGTGTGGTGTGGCCTGTACTCTATTCCACGTTATCACCTCAATGGAGAAGTTGGCTAAGATGCCAATCAATACCACCATTAATGCCGATATCACGGCGCCCAGCTGGAAGGCGAAGAGTGATGGCACTGACATTAGCAGTGGAACCTTACCACCAGGTAATATCCCCATTAGGACTAGTGATGTGAAGGTTGACTCAAGCGACCCGGCTACAGCTGGGCCTAATGTACCACCTAGGTTCCTGAAGACTGAATTCATGGCTGTTGACACGCCCATTACCTGAGGCTCAACCGAGAACACGAGGATGTTTATCAGCGATACGTTCATGGCGGCCACGCCAACCATGGCCAATGTGGTTGCTGTTATCAGTGCCGGTAGACCCAGTGGGGCAACTAAGGCTGTCGCCAGGCTGAATAGCGCAGCTATGCCAGCCCCAGTCATTAGGACCCTCTTAGCCCCAACCCTCGTTATAAGGGCCCCAGCCACTGGGGCAGTTATCAACTGAGCCACGGCCATTGGTATTGCGTAGAGCCCAGTGTCGAATATGGATAGGTTGAAGCCCACTGGCTTAGGCTCCTCAAGCAGTATTATTAGGCTCTGCTCAAACAGAAATAACCCAAACCCAGCCACTAGGGCCGCTAGGTTGGCTATCAACACGTTTCTCCTGGCCAGCAGGGTTAGGTTAATGAGTGGTTGATCCCTCCCCCTCTCCACCTCTATGAAGATTCCAAGGAATAGTAGGGCAACTAGGAAGGTTAATATAGTGTTGAAGCTGGTCCAGCCCCATACCGGTGCCTCGGTTAACCCATAGACCAGTAGGCCTAGGCTAATGCCGAGGACCGTGGCGCCCGGTAGGTCAACCTTGGCGCCTGGGTTCCTATACCTGGACTCCCTTATCCTGGTTAGGATTAGGTAGGCTATCAACACGACGAAGGGTATTGCCGTGTGGTAAGTGGTCCTCCAACCGAAGTACTGGCTTATGTATGCGCCCAGCGGCAGAGCCACCGCTGCCCCAATACCGAAGGCGGCGCTAACCAGCCCCTGCGCCCTGGGTATTAGCTCCCTTGGGAACTCCTCCCTAATGAGACTGAAGGCTAGGGCGAACATTGTTACCCCAATCCCTTGAATACTCCTGAATACTATTAGGTAGGTGAAGCTTGGTGACGTGCTTGTTAGCGTCACCGCTATTGTATAGATGATCACCACTATCGACAACACCCTCTTCTTACCGTAGATGTCGCCAAGCTTCCCCACTATGGGTAGTAGTACCGTGCCGGAGAGTAGGTATGATGATAAAACCCAACTGACCTGGCTTGAGGTAACCCCAAACTCCCTCTCTATCTCCGTTAATGATGGTATTAACATGCCTTCTATGTACATTACGATAACCGCCAGCGAGGCTAATATGGCCATGGCCCTGTAGGCGTACTTAAGGTCATACTCAGCTCTTGCAATTGACACAGGGCTGCGATATCGGCAAACCTTTTATAAACCATTCTACAAGGTTCAGTGGTAAATGAGGAAGGCTATTGTGTTTGATCCACTGGAGGCCATGATGACTAGGGCAATATACACTAATGCATTAAGTGACCTGGGGCTGAACTTCAACGGTGACTTTTACGCGGCTAAAGTAGCCAGCAACTACTGCAACGCAGACCCAGGTGAACTTTGGTCATTGGACTGGGATACGGTGACGATATACATGCCCCCCTACTCCGGTGAACCCGACCCAAGGGGACTTGTCATAGCCGTTGAGGGGTTCACGTTACGTAAGCTGGTTAATGATGGTGTAGTGCCTGACTTGGTCGTGACTGACTTCGATTATGACCCAGATAGCCTAATTGGGTTCAGGGGGATTGTGATTGGGCATGCGCACGGCGACAACGTGGGTACATACGTTAAATACGCTGGTTTAATGAATAGATTAATACCAAGCGTACAGGTTTGGCCAGTGGGTTGCTCAGTATTAATACCTGGCTTTACTGATGGGGATAGGGCAGTTTACCTAGCGGCCTACATGGGTTCAAGGCGCATTGTGGTTAGGGGGTTTAACCCAAGCGTCCCAATTAAGAGGGATGACGCAGTGAAGAGGGTTAAGCTTAAGGTTGCAGGTTACTTAATTGAAAGGGCCGCCAGGTTAACCAGCATTGACGTTAAGACCCATTAAGGATTAATCCTTATAAATTCTGGGCAATTACTGAACAGGTGAATATGGGTGATAATGCGCCCAATTGCGTTACAGTGATTATTCCTGTTAAGAATGAAGAGGCTGGACTTGATTATACGCTTAAGGCATTAAAGGACCTGGGGTTCAGCGACATAATAGTTGTGGATGGGCACTCGACTGATGGGACGGTTAACGTTGCGAGGAGGCATGGGGTTTTTGTTGTTGAGCAGCCTGGTGACGGAAAGGCTGATGCGGTCTTCTATGGGTTAAGGTTCGTTAAGAAGCCGTACGCGGTGGTCATGGATGGTGACGGGACCTACGACCCAATTTACATAGGTCAACTACTGGAGAAGGCACTTAACGAGGATCTTGATGAGGTCCTTGGGGCTAGGGTTAAGGGTAGGGAGAACATACCCCTGTTGAATAGGTTCGGCAACAGGATCTTAACATCAATCTTCAACCTAATGTTTGGCACAAACCTATCCGACGTGTTAACGGGAATGTACCTTGTCAGGACTAGCATGGCAAGGGCCATTATACCAACCACCAGGGGTTTCAGCGTTGAGGTTGATGTAGCATCTCAAGTGGCGTCCATGGGTAAGGTTGGTGAGGTTCCCATCGAGTACAAGAGGAGGATAGGTAAATCCAAGTTGAACTGGAGGCATGGGGTGAATATAGGCGTGGACATAATTAGACTGATGGTTAGGTACAACCCGCTGCTCATATTAGCCCTCCTGGTGAGCCTACTTATAATACCGGGTGCGGTGGTCACAGTCTACGTTGCATCGCAGTTAATAGTCAACCACGTTAACCACTACGTATGGGGCATAATAGCGTTTCAACTTGACACCACAGGGTTGCTCGGCATCTTAATATCAATGATCATGCTCATGATTAAGAGGATGGAATACAGGGTGGTTAGGTTAATGGCCAGGAGGGAGACTGAGTGCCTACTTAACGCTGGTTAGGGGCCTACCAACGGCCAGGTAGATCACACCTGGGGGTGGGCTTTTCCAATCCTTGATCATGTGCCTTGCGTCAACAACAGCAACCCTGCCCAGGCCCGTTAACTCAGCGATCTTACCCAAGGTTAACTTACCGTATTCACTGTGGTCAGTGGCTATGACAACAACGCTAGCCTCCCTCAACGCCTCCTCGATACTGTTGGTTAACCTAATCCCCCACTCCTCAAGGGTCTTATCGTGGGTTACGTATGGGTCGTGGACAACCACATCCATGCTACCCCTTATGTAATTCACTATGTCGTATGATGGGCTTAACCTCGTGTCATCCACATCACCTCTGAAGGCTAAGCCCAGGACAGCCACCTTAGGCCTCGCCACGCCAAGTTCATTGGCGGCTGTTTTAACTAATTCAACTACGTACGCTGGGGCATACTCATTTATCCCCCTGGCAGTTTGGGTAAGCCTCATGTTAAAGCCCACCCTCTCGGCGGCGTACATTAGGAAGTACGGGTAGACAGGTATGCATGACCCACCAACCCCAGGTCCAGGCTTATGTATATTTGAGTATGGTTGACTATTGGCGGCCTCCCTGACCTCATCGAAGTCTAGCCCAAGTAACCTAGCTAATTGGGCTAGTTCATTGGCTAGGGCTATGTTAACGTCCCTGTAAACCCCCTCAGCGAGCTTCTCAAACTCAGCGGCTGTTGGGTTAGACAATACCATGACACCCTTCTTGGCTATGGAGCCGTATAGGGCAGCCGCCACCCTACTGCTAACCGGCCCAACACCACCAATCACCTTGGGGTAGCGCTCCTCGATATCTGCTATAGCCCTGCCTACATATATTCGTTCAGGCGAGTATGCCAGCGCGAAGTCCCTCTCAACCCTAAGTCCACTAACCCCCTCGAGTATGGGTAGTGCAACATCCATGGTGGTTCCGGGGGGAACTGAGGACTCTATTATGACCAGGTCACCTGCCTTAAGCCCCCTGGCAATGCCCTCTAGGGCTGATTTGAAGGCGTCGAAAACCGGTCTCTTATCTTTGCCTAGGTAAATGGGCACTGTAACTATCTTCACGTTACTTAGCCTTGAAGCCTCCACACCATCAGTGGTGTACCTTATCCTATCCCTAAGCCTCTTCAACTCACCCTCCACCTGCCTATCGCTCAACTTGAATTCACAAGCCTCAAACCTCCTAACCTTATCGACATCAACATCAACGCCAATAACCCTAGCCCCAGCCCTAAGCCAAACAGCCGCAATGGCAGTGCCCACGTACCCCATTCCGTAGACGGCCACGGTTAAGTTACCACTTCTTAACGCACTCCTCAACACATCGTCACTCATGTTCAGGAGGTTAAGGTTCACCACAATCAACCCCACCGTGTGCCTGTATAATAACTTTAACTTTATTAATGCATATTCCCACATGAATGGGCGGATTGTGGATTCTCGCCTAAGGAGTATTAAGAAAAGCATAAAAATGTGAAGAGGATGAGGCAAGGAGGCCCCGGTAGCTCAGCCCGGTAGAGCGCCCGCCTCGTAGTGGTAATCCACGGGTGAGCGGAAGGTCCCGGGTTCGAATCCCGGCCGGGGCTCCAGGGTGAGTTTTAACCCATACTTCAATTATTCAAGGGAAGTAATTAAGGTGCTTAACTCTACAGGTAATAGTAATCCCATGGCTCTTCACTTGAATTAAAGGTTAAACACCCGTAGTTATCACATTGAATCGATGCATATGGGTTCCCGGCTGTCCCCTCCCTAACCCTACTTACCGTAGGCAGCCTAACTCCTATGGCTGCCCCAACCTCACCTGCTACTTCGTCTGCATTTCTCTCATCTATGCCCCCACCCGCTATCCTAAGATCATGCAGCCTTAGGAGTAGTTTTGAAAGTCCTCCATTAATCAACTTGGCGAGTTCAAGATCCCTCAACGTTGGTGAGTCAATGACCCTTAGGATTATGGTTAGCTTCACGGCGTAGTAGGCATTATTCAACGCCCACGATGAGTTACCCAGTATCACGTTTTCATACATTAATGCCACGTTGTTGAGTATTAATTGCCTAATGGAGTCAATGGTCCACGTCGTGACTATGAATTTAAGCTCGGGTAATGATCCGCACAGGACTTTAGAATCCTTAACTAACCATATGCACAATGGGTCACCGTAGTAACACCTATTAACCAAGGCATCAGGATCCATTTGAACAAGTGAAATACGCCCATTAACACTACTAACCCTCCCACCCCCCAGTGTGAGGACATTAACGTCACTTAAGTACCTTGAGAAATCCTCTGGCCTATTAGCTGACCCGAACAGTACAACTGGGCCATTGCGGCATAGTTCCCTAAGTGTGTCTATCATTTAATCGACCGTGGCGTGGGGATACTGATAACTTTATTAAAAGTTGCTGAAAAACACACTTCTGAAATGGGTGGGATTTTTCGTGTCTTTATAGGATATGCTTTAATGGAATTTAGGGGTGGTATATTTAGTGTGGGGGATGTAGGCGATGCTTGAGGTTACTAATGTTAAGGTTAAGTATAGGATTGGGGGAGGTGTTGTTGAGGCCCTTAGGGGTGTGTCATTAAGGGTTAATGAACCCCTCTTGGTGACGGTGAGTGGCCCAAGTGGGAGTGGCAAGACGACGCTGCTTAAGGCAATTGCCGGTAGAGTTAATTATGATGGGTCAATCAAGGTTATGAACCTTGAGGTTAAGTATAATATGGATGCAGTCAGGAAGCTGGTCCTATACCTACCTGTAGGTGAGGTGCTCATCGACGAGTTAACGATTGATGAAATAATGCGGCTGGCATCGATGAGCAGCAACGTTAACGATGCCCATGTGGATGATATTCTGGAGTGGCTTGGCTTGAGTAGGCTACGCAATAGGAGGGTATTCGAGTTAAGTACAGGTGAGAGGAGGAGGGTTGAGTTGGCGATTGCACTAGCTAAGGCGCCTAGGTTAATGCTTATTGATGAACCAACAATAGGCCTTGATGAGGGGAATGCACGCATTATCGGTGAGGTGCTTAGATCAATGTCTAGGCAAGGTAGGTTAATCCTAGCCGCCACCCACGACCCAGTGCTCATGGAGTACTCAGACTTAAACTTCAAAATGAGGGATGGTTTAATATTAACACGCTAAATACTGACCAAACACCTGCGTTAGTATACATCAACTAGACCAGATAATCACGATGCGGTCAACCTAATAGGCAATATATTTGATGTTAGTTTTAGTTAAATCGTCAGTAAAGGTTTATAAGGGGTATTCCGCTTAGCGCCGTGCCACAAGGGTCTATAAAGGAAACCCTAAGTAGGGTGGATCCCCTGGACGTATGGAGGATACTAAAATCGGCGGGCGTGAAGTACGTAAAACCAATAATAATAGACATACATGGGAGACCTAGGGCTGAGTTAATGCCAATAGACGCCGCCAAGGACATACTAACGGATGGCATGCCCTTTGACGGTTCATCAATACAATCCTATGCCACAGTCAATAAGAGTGACTTCGTGGCACTACCTGACTTCAGGTCCATGTTCATTGAGAGCTGGAACAGTTCGAAGATAGTTGACGTATTCCTTAGCGTTCTTGATGACTCAGGTAAGCCGAACATGCTTGACCCACGCAACGTACTGATGCAGACGCTGGATGAATTAGCGGCTAGGAACCTCTACGCCAAGGTTGGTGTGGAGATAGAGTTCTTCATAGTTAAGCTGAATGGTGGGAAACCCGAACTGGCCGATGATGGCTTATACTTTGAGGGTAGGAACGCTGCAATGCTTGTAAACCCAATAACCAAGATACTGGAGAACCTGGAGGCGCTGGGCATAGGCTGGAGTAAAACCCACCATGAGGTAGCTCCATCTCAGTACGAAATAAACATACCAGCCAATGACCCATTGAAGGTCGCCGACATGATAGTGGTTTACAAGTTAATGGCGAAGGATGTTGCGAATGAGTTCGGCTTAGTCTCAACCTTCATGCCTAAGCCATTCTGGGGGATAAACGGCAGTGGTGCGCACACTCACTTCAGCCTATGGAGGGATGGGGTTAATCTGTTCGAATCTAAGACAGATGAAGTTACTGAGGAGTGTAGGTACTCCATTGGGGGTATTTTGAAGTTTGCAAAGGCTATAAGCGTGGTAGTTGCGCCAACAGTCAACTCCTATAAGAGATTGGTTCCACACCATGAGGCGCCAACCAGGATAGTTTGGGGTTATGCAAACAGGTCGGCTATGGTAAGGGTTCCTTACTACGGTAAGAGGGTTAATAGGATTGAGTATAGGCACCCAGACCCAAGCATGAACCCATACCTAGCCTTCACGGTTATGGTAAAGGCAGCCGTATACGGCATGGATAATAAGGTTGAGCCACCGGCCCCAGTATCAGACGTAGCCTATGAACTTAAGGGTGTACCTGAGACACCTGCAACATTAGGTGAAGCGGTGGAGGAGTTCACAAGAAGTGAGGCATTCAAGTTCTTACCTGGTGAAATGGCTAAGGCCTACGCTGAGGTTAAGAGCCAGGAGTGGAGCGAGTACTCATCTGTATACAACTGGAAGGAGACTTGGAATGTAATAACACCGTGGGAAATTGAGAGATACCTAAAGGCAGCATAATATCTTAAAACACTGTCAAGTTACTTTAATTAAAAATGCGATTATTTCTTAAAGGAAGTCCAAGTTTGTCATAATGTGGGCTGTTGATTAAGCCAATAAACCAGCGGTGGGCAGGACCTATGCTGATACCCTGGGTAAAGTTATTTAAACATTAGGTAGGGAACTTCACAGTAATGCTTAGGAAGGTTTGCCCAATTTGCGGTAGGGAGACTGACGTGCTTATCGAGGGTATGTGTCCAGACTGCTATAGGGCCACCCATAGGATAATCGATACGCCGGACAGCGTAACCGTGTTGAGGTGTAGGGGCTGTGGGGCGTACTTCATCAATGGTAGGTGGGTTAGGGGGATTAGAAGCCTTGAGAGACTTGTAACATCTAAGGTTAAGGTTAGGGGCGTTGTGGAGGGTATGGAGGTTAGGGTTTTTAGGGATAGGGCTAAGATTAAGGTTAAGGGTAAGGCAAGTGAACTTATGCCGAATACCTACGAGGAGGAGTATGAGGTTAAGTTAATGTTTCAAAGCGACCTCTGCCCATCCTGTAGGGCTGAGTTGATGGAGAAGGAGGAGGCCATAATCCAACTTAGGTTAATCGGCGGCGACCTGGGTGATGTTAAATCTAAGGTGATGGACATAGTGAGGATGACGCTGGCCAAGGGTGAGGATAAGGGTAGGATAATCAGCGTGGAGGATGCCGATGGGGGGTTCGACATAAAGGTAACCAGCCAGAGGTTAGCCAGGTCCATAGCCCTCAGTATACATAGGGAATTGCCAAGCTTCATGATGGAGACCAGTAAGGTAATCGGCTACAGGGGTGATAGGAGGGTTGAGAAGAGGTCCATATCCATACACGTGGTTGGTTTAAGCAAGGGTGAGGTGGTTAACGTGAATGGTGCATACTACCTTGTTAAATCACTCCACAGGGACCATGTGGAGTTCATAAGGCTTAACGATGGGCTGCAGTTAAATGTCAAGTATGGTAGGCTCATGCAGGAGAGGATTAGCCAAGTCGCGGACTACACAATACAGTGCAGTGGCGGTAGGGTAACCATTAATGTGGGTGGTTCACAGTACATTTTAAGTGGAGTTAACCTAATATGCCCTTAATAATTTGACTAGACATTCAAAGCTACTGAACCTAAGCATGGTATCGTTCGGCGCAGTTATCAATACTCCACATTCAGATAGCGCGGATGGGTTGAGAACCCTGCCGAGGCAGTTTGATAACTCCCTTAAACTAACCAGGTACTGTTCACTAACCTGTATGGATAGTCTCCTCAGGCACTCCAGGGGATCCGCCGCATCGCCATCGATATAAGTCACGGCACCATTAACCTTAACCACCATTCCCAAGTCTTGGAGTATGCCCAACATTGACCTTAAGGCAACTCTATTAACCCACGCCGCAGGGAACTCATCGGCCAGTCTCTTATTTAGGTTACTGAGTAACTCATTCTCACTGGCGCTCCCCAACTCCCTGAGCACGCTCACAAGCAGCCTATATTGAGGTAGCTCGTTGAACAAGTACTCATGAAGAACCCTAATCCCATACTCCCTAACCCTATCAACAAGCTTCTCCCCCTCCCCCGTTAATGATACCAAGTTACCCTGCACAGCGACTAGGCCGAGCTTCTCAAAGAACCTAGTAATGTCACCCCTACCTTTACCGAAGTCAAGGCCAGCCTCCTTCAGTTCACCAACTTCAACGGGGCCATTATCCTTAATATAGGTTAAGTAACCTATTAGCTTATCCACCCCTATGCGTGGGAATGGTATACTTCTCTGGAGAGTCATCTTCACTGGTAAGCCACCTCTCCATCTTTTAAAGCAAAATCGAAAACTTAAATAGTAATACGTTAAAATAACCAGGTATCCACGTGATGGTCCTAAACACCTTTATACGCTTCACCAGAACGTTAGAGCTGTGCTCATCCACTGCTTGGCCTTCCTCCAGCCCTGAAGGCGAGGCCTTCGTCCACTGTAAAGTATTTAAATTTAGGGTTTAGTTACGATTATATGAGTCAAGGGGAAGGTGAGAGGAAGCCTGAGGAGAAGCCTAAGCTCCTCATACCATCCTTCCTAAGGCCGGACACCTACGTTAAGGAGGGGAAGAAGGAGGTTAAGGAGAGGAGGCTTAGGGTTAGGAGGAGTGATGAGGTTGAGGAGGGTAAGGCAATGCTTAACCCACAGGTTGCCTCTGAATTAGGGATAATGGGTAAGGTTGAACTTGTACTTGTTGGTGGTGGTTCAAGGGAGAGGAGGTATGTCATGGATGCGGTTGTGAATGATAAAGTCCCTAAGGGTGAGGTCTGGTGCAACACGGATGAGTTGAGGAGGCTTGGTATAGCCGATAATTCAATAGCCACGGTAAGGGCACCAAGGCAACAATGAGCTGGTGAGGTGACTGGCAACGTTATGGTTAACCTTAGCCTAATCCTACGCTTAACGTCATATTCACTTATGCTCATATCCCTAATGCTAGCTGGTGTTAAGGATTATAAGGTTAGGTTGGTTAATGACACATACTGGATACCTGCAATAATATCGATACCCATAGCAATATACCTCAGTGTAAGTAGCCCCATTAGTGAATTAACATACATTGTTAATGCCGCCTTTGGTGCAGCTATGGCTGGGTTAATATACATGGGTAAGTTCATGGGTGATGCGGATTCGATAGCAATACTTCTCATATCACTTGGCACGCCCGCGATGGTTCCCTCAAGCCCAGTGCTAATACTATTAAACCTACCCATAATATCAGTGCTCATAAACTCAATAATACCCACCATAATGCTCATGCTAATTAACATATACTCTAACATTAAGAACCAAAGCAGGTGCGCAGACCCCAGTATTACCCGGATCATGCTGCTCAGGTGCGTTAGCGTGGAGTCAGTTCTAAGGAACCCATTAGCATACTCAAGCCCAGACTCCTCATACCTTAGGGCTGGGAGTAATGCTGAAGCCTATGTAGCAGGTTTACCAAGGGATTCATGGATTTGGATGCAGTATAACTATCCATACGTATTCATATTGGCAATATCTTACCTAGTATACCTAATGGCGGGGAACCTAATAATAAACCTGTTGTTTATTCACGGAGTAATTACGCCGATTATATGAGTACTATTATGCACCTCTCCTTAATACTATAAGGGTCGTAGCCCGGCTTTGAATTTAGCAGCGTATGATTTAAGATTTACGTAACCTATGTAAATCACAACGATCATAACGGCATATACAATTATCGTAACCAGCACCGGAGGTGAGGCATAGAGTAGGTTAATTCCACCAACCATCAGCCATAAGGCGCCTAACGCAGGTATGAAGAACGTAGCCATGAAGGCCGTCACGGCCGCTAGGGCAGCCATAAGTACTACACTATCCCTTAGGGCGTACTTAAACTCCCTACGCATAATACTCTGCTTAATCATGTAGGAGTAACCAGCCAAGCCTATTGAGGCTACCGTTACTATTATTATGGGTATTATGTTGAGGATGTACATGAGCGGTATGTTGCCTGCGGTTTTAGTGGGCACGGTGAGGACTAGCGACGCCGTTACGAAGGCTATTAGGGCAACAATACCGGTGAAAAAGCCGTAAAGGTAGTAGTTAGCTATCTTATCCAGTGGCGACTGTTCACTAACGTTAACTGGGGTGGGTTGGACTGGTTGAATGGGCTGTGGAACTGGGGCTGGGTTTTGTTGGGCCTGGTATGCGTAGGCTTGGCTTAACGGTATTGGTTGAACATCAACCTGGTTAATAATGACGACGTCACCCACGGCGTAAACCTTATCCATAGGGACAGCCACGTAGCCCGTTGGGCCTATTATCCTCAGGTACGTGACGTTCTCGTAATTATACTCATCATAAACCATGCCAAGCGACTTACCGCTTATCGTGTAAGCATACTTCCTAACCGTAACACCCGGCGTCAGTGGCACGGGGTCCCTTGGATAGATAGAGTTGCTCACAATTATTATGTCCCCAATTGCCTTAACCAGGTCCATCGGTATCGACTCCTGTATCACACTGGACCTAACTAGGACGTAAACCTTCCCATCCTGGGCAGTGTAAATGCTGTAAACATAGCCTATCAACCAACCGTTCTCCGTGTAGACCTGCCTACCCAACACTAGTGATTGCCCTTGGCCACTCTGCACAATTGCTGCTGATTAAAGGTGTAGTTAAATATTTTCCTCAACGGTTACTTAATATTTTCCGTGGCGTAAACGTAGATGCCGTCCAGTATGCCTGGCGCCGACTCCCTGCCATGCGGGCTTGGTCTCTGCTTACCCCTGAGGGTTGTGGCTAGTTCTATGCTTGCTGCGAATTGGCTAACAAGGTCCTTATCAATACCCTCAACTATCACGTCATCCTTAGCCACCTGGACCTTAACGCCTTGGGGTATTTGAAGCGTTATCTTAGACCTCCTACCCAGGAAGTTCTCAATAACGATGCTGCCGCCCTGAACCTTAACGCTTATTGGGAAATGGGCATAAACGACCTTAAGCTTATACCTCCAGCCCCTAGTCACACCAGTTATCATGTTCCTAATGTGCCCAGTCACTGTGTAAACAGTGGAACGCCACTTCCTATTAAGCATGTAACCCTCCACCAGCACTTCACCATCCCTAACGCTAATTGTTATGGGTAACCCCTTAAACTCCTTGGTTAACGAACCCAGCGGCCCCTTGACCGTTACCCTGTAGTTCAAATTCCCACCCTCAACATTAATGCTAACCCCCTCAGGTACCTCCACGACATTGGACACATATGGTACCTTAGCCATTGGGTAGGCTGCCCCTAGGCCTTAATAAGCTTAATGCCACCTACTAAATATAATGCTAACCAGGTAATACCGTAGTCCCCGTTAACCCACTGATAATCTTGGTTGCGTCACCCAGCTTACCCACATATGCCCTCCTACCGCCGTTATTAATGAACCTGATCACCGCCTTAACCTTCGGCCCCATGTTGCCCTCTGGGAATTGCCCATTCTCATAGTGCCTGCTTAGTTCATTTACAGTAACCCTCATTAATGGCCTTTGGTTCGGCTTACCGTAATCCAGGTATATGTAATCTACATCGCTCAGTATGAGTAATTCCTCAGCGTTAATACTGTTGGCTAATAACTGGGAGGCGAGGTCCTTGTCTATAACAGCCTCAACACCCCTACCATCAATAACCGGCACTCCACCACCACCAACAGCCACCACGACATAGCCATCGTTAACCAATTTCCTAATCACATCACCCTCAATTATCTTAACAGGCTCTGGTGATGGAACAACCCTCCTCCACCCACCTCTTGGATCCATCTTAAATACCCAACCCTTAACCTTGCTTAACCTAGCTGCATCCTCGCCACTGTACATGGGTCCGATGAACTTAGTTGGGTTCCTAAATGATTCATCGCCTTGGTTAACAATAACCCTGGTTAATAGGGCTATGGTCCTGAGGTCTAATCCCCTTCGCTTAGCCTCATTATCAATGGCATTGGCAAGTAGGTAACCCATCCAGCCCTCAGTGGCTGCAACAGCCATATCGAGGCTTAGTGAGTCACCTATTCTCTCGGCTATTAACCCAACCTGTGGCCCATTGCCGTGGGTTACCACGACCCTGTAGCCCATTTGCACCAAATCCACGACATCCACGGCTGCCCGCTCAACGGCCTCCAGCTGATCCCCAGGTGAGCCAACTCTTGAACCAGCCTTGGCGAAGGCATTGCCACCAAGGGCTAGGACCAGTAGCATAGTTAACCCTCACCCACGGCTATTTATATATTTCCAAGTGTTGAAAATAATGGTAAATAGTTTATCTACCTCTAATGAGACTCATCAGTGATTCACGGATTTGGCTGACACTGCCCTTAAAGCTAGCGCTTATTGAGTCCAAGAAGCCGGTAACCATGTCGTACACCACCAGCCCAATTGCCTCCTCCCTGCTTAACCCCCTCATCCTTAAGTATAATTCCTGATCCTCGTCGATTGATGCGTCTGTTGCTGAGTGCCTTGCCCCATTTACATCACCAGTGTCCACCATTATTATCGGTACTGACATACCAACAGCGTTGCTTGAGCCTATGAAAACCTTCCCCTCTATGCTCGTCGACGACCACCTCCCCCTATCAGTAATCCTACCAAACCCCCTGTGCACCACCGTGGCTGAGTCTAGGGCTATGGCCCTCGTGGTGGAGTTGCTCATGGTATGCTCGCCAACATGCATGATATTGATCATGTAGTCCACCCTGGAGTTCCCTGAACCAAACTCAAGGGAGTTGGAATTAATCGAGGCCCCCTGGCCCTGTAGAATGTAATCCTCCCTATGGTGCGTCATCTCACCGTTAACAACTATTGTATATGCATTAACACTGGCCCCACTTCCCTCAGTTACCCTGATTAGACTGAAGGATGGATTAATATTAGTTGAATACGTTAGTAAGTTAAGGGTTGCGCCATCACCAACGTTAACTTCAACCACGTTAGTCCCACATCCACCATTACCAACTATGCTGAGGGCTAGGTTAACCACGGCATAATCACTCACGTTTATTATGACGTGGTTTGAGTTAAGCTCATTCTGCTCACCACCATAACTTAACAACACCTTAACCTCATCCTCCACATCACCCTTAATTACAATTGGGTAGACTTCCCTTAGATTAACCAAGTGCCTGGCTATTATCCTAGACTCCGAGGGATCAATGCCAATGTTGACCTGATCCCCGAGTAACTCAACCCCTTTAATCAACTCACCATTGTGAATAACAACATCGTAATCATTAGACTGGGGTAGCTTACCTAAGGTGTTACCCCCAGTCTCAATGCATCTGTCGAAGAGGTTCCACTGGGTGTAATACTTAACCGTCGGTGAGTCTTTGATTAACTGGTAGGGTATCTTATTGGCCAGTTCCCTAGCCTTAATCCTCAGTTCGCTGGGTATTAGCATACTTAAGCCACCTTACCGTACTTGCTGAACTCAAGCATGATAACCCTGTTGAGGACCATGGCGTACTCAAAGGGTAGGCCCTCCGTGACATCGCTTATAAAGCCCAGTACTATTAGGCTTTTTGCTTCTTCCTCTGTTAGTCCTCTTGTTCTTAGGTAGTTTATCTTATCCTCACTTATCCTACCCGTGTAGGCTTCATGAGTTACCACTGCCGTATCGTCAAAGACCTGGTCATGGGGTATTGTGTAGGCCTTGGAATCACCATCAAGAACAAGAGAATCACAAGTAACATGAGACCTAGCAAACCTAGCACCCCTCCTAACGTAGACAACGCCCTTATACACGGCTGTCCCTCCATTGGCAGATATTGACTTGTTCACCACCTTGGAACTGGTGTTCGGTGCGTCATGGATTACCTTAGCCCCATTCTCCTTAACATGCCCCTTACCATTGGCTATGGTTATGCCTGTTATCTCAGTCTTCGCACCCTCACCCTTCAGTATGGTTGATGGGTATACGAAGCTTGCCACACTGCCTATGCTTGCCTCAACCCACTCAACCTCAGCATTCCTCTCAGCTATGGCCCTCTTATTGTTGAAGTTTATGACGTTCCTGCTCCAATTCTGGACTGTGGTGAACTTCACCTTCGCCCCCTCATGCGCGTAAATCTCAACCATGCCGTCATGGAAGCTGTACTTACTTAACCTAGGCGCTGAGCAACCCTCAATGTAATGTATGTAGCTGCCTTTATCAGCCACAACGAGGGTGTGTTCAAACTGCCCCTCACCTGCATTGCTTATTAGGAAGAAGCCCTCAATGGGCGCCTCAATCCTGACGCCTGGTGGTACGTAGACGAAGACACCGCCACTCCAGAGTGCCCCATGTAGTGCCGCGAATTTGTGCTCAGGTGGGAAAACCCTCATGAAGTACTGCTTAACTAAGTCTGGGTACTTTTGGACGGCCTCCTCCATGGGTAGGACCACAACACCCTTCTCAGCTAACTGCTTCCTAATGTTGATGTATATGATCTCCGAGTCTAATTGAGCGCCAAGCCCCATTAAGGCCCTGGCCTCTATTTCAGGTATGTTCAATGCCTCGTAGTACTGCCTCACCTCGGGTGGTATCTCATCCCAGTTACTGGACCTATTGACGTCAGGCCTTGCGTATGATATGTAATCCTCCAGGTTAATGTTATCCAGGACCCAGTTTGGCAGCCAGTTTGGGGTTGGGAGTTTGTTGAATAGTTCAAGACTCCTTAGTCTTAATCTCATCATCCAGTCCGGTTCACGCTTAATCTTACTCAACTCCTCAACAACATCCTTCGTCACCTCACCCTTAATTTCAACACTCCTCCTAACTGGAGTATTTTTGCTAAGAACCTCCTCGGGGGTTATGCCATCCTCAATTAGGTTGTATAAGTCATGCCTCATGCCCATCACCTAGCCTTAAGGAAGTTTTCATACCCAACCTTTTCAATCTCCTCCACAAGCTCCATACCACCCTCAGCGGCAATTCTACCTCTATTCAACACCAACACCCTGGTTGGCTTAACCACGTGTAGTATCTTTGCGCTATGCGTCGTGAGCACTATGGCCGTCCCCGAGTTGGCTAGGCTAAGTAGCGCCTTCCCCACGGCGAACACACCATCCACGTCAAGCCCCGAGTCTGGTTCATCAATCAGGGCTACCTTGGGTTTAACCATCAGTAGTTGAAGTATCTCACTTCTCTTCATCTCACCACCACTGAAGCCATGGTTAATGCCCCTGCTTAGGTGGGCTGGTGTTAACCCAACCTCCTGAATACCCTTCATTAAGCTGTTAACCAGGCTGGGTGGCGCTGGGTCCGTTAACTTCCTCCCATTGATCTTATTAATCATTGCCGTTATTAACGTTGATAACCTAACCTCAGGTACTACGGTTGGTGTTTGGAATGCAACCATTAGGCCCCTCAGAAACCTCTCTTCAGGTGGGAGCTTAACGATATCCTCACCATCAAGCATAACCTTACCCCTAACAACGTTATACCTTGGGTGACCTGCAATGGTCATGAATAGGGTTGTCTTCCCGCTGCCGTTGGGCCCCATTAAGGCTAGAACCTCCCCACTCCTAACGCCAAATGAAACACCGTTTATTATTAACTTTCCATCGACTGAAACAGCCAGGTCTTCGATTCTAAGTTCAGCCATATTAGCTACCTCAATAAACCTCCACGTGACACCTATTTAAAACTTTTCGTGGGAGTCACAAATAACCTACATAAAAATTCATATTTACTTAGTACAATAACCAAGGGCTGGGCCTTGAGCCAGGATCTAAGTGAAGGCAGTTTTTAAATGATGCTAATAAGGTGCCCCATCCCCAGCACGGGCCTTTCCCACGGCCTCACGGACCGTAGTACTTGGCACCGCGGTGGGGCGTTTCACTTCCAGGTTCTGGTGAGTCTGGGTGGGTCCACCCCACCTATGGCCGGGTTATGGGGCAACCTATCGACAGCATAGGGCTTTTTAAGCATTACTAATGACCACTCACTCCTTATGAAGCGGGATTTAAAGAGGGCTTAACAATCATGGGGCGTTCCAGGCCTGTACACTGGGATGATTAGTAGTAATGTTTTTATTTGGTTTTGTTTTGTGGTTTTGTGGGTCGTGGTGTTGTTGTTAGGAGGTTTGGGAGGGGGAGTTTGAGGTGTGTTAGGTGTGGTACTCATGAGGCCGTGATAAGGAGATACGGACTAATGCTATGCAGAAGATGCTTCAGAGAAGTAGCACCACAACTAGGATTCAAAAAATACTACTAGTCAGCTAGCTGCTCCAGCAATTTCATTAAATCTATTGCTCAAAAACTGATTAATACTGAAGTTGTTAAGGGTCAGCATTATGTTGTAGTAACCCGTTGGGGTATGCTTAGTTATATTGGCCATGGTTAAGACCCCATTTGGTGCAATGCAGAGGGTTACGTTGTATGATTGAACGCCACTGCTGACCAATGACATGTAGCAGTAGCTTAAAATACCATTTACGGTTACCTTAGATTTAAAGACCATTGATGATGGCGACAGGGCACCCAGCAACGGTACCTGTGATTGATTCACGTTTTGGCAATAGCTTAAGGTTACCCCACTGGATAGGGCGGTGCATAAGTGGTACATGCCACCGCCTAAGTTCTTTATGGCTAGTAGGAGGTACGTTGAGTTACTTAGGCTTAGTTGTATGAGAACCCTGTTTAATGTACCCTGGGACCAGGTGATACTAGAGCCAACAATTGTTGATGAGACACCTACTATGCCGAATACGTTTATGTTACCCCCATATATCATAGTGTAGTTAGCCGTATATGTAGCCTCACTCCACCTACTCAACATAACCATTGGACTTGGTGGCTTAGCCGTTGGGAGTATTGAAGGGAGTAGGTATGCTGCAACTCCAGCGGCAATCACCACGACTACTATTACGGCAATCAGCAGCGGTCTCATGCATACACATTAACCTTACCCTTATTTAAGCATTACCATCTAAATTGACCCTAACATTAAACATCATGAGCGGGTGTAGGGTGGTTGCTTGCTTTTGGTTGAACTTAGTTAAGTAAATGTATTATGAAGTACGTTAAGGTACGAAATCTAATAGATGCCTCTGCGAATTCGCCACCGCATAAAGTATATTAATAACCTCTGTGTTAAACAACATGGTGGGTACTTTAAGGTATGGTGTTTATGGTGGTGTTGCCCTGTTCGGATACGTGCTTTTCCTAGCCTCACTAAGGCTAAGTAACGACGCCGCCGGTGTACTGTTCATGGTGCTGTTCTCCATATCACAACTAATAGGGCTACTACTTATATCAAGGGTTGGCGCCAGTAACACACTTTCAATAGCCTTAACCATAGGCGCCGTGGGTAGTTACATACATGCATTGAGCAACTCCTACATAGGCAACTCACTACTTGGCTTAGGGATGGGTCTCTACTTCACGGCTTTAATAGGGTTAATGGGGGTGATTTTAAGCGGTAGTGGCTTAGTTAAGTACATAATGTACATCTACTCGGGTTTATTTGGCCTAGGTGTTATGACTGGTGCATTATCATCGGTGTTAAACAATGTAGCTGTATTCGTAGCAATGACGATCACCATGCTGGGATTATCCTTCTACATATCGTTAACCCCTGTTTACTTTAAACCCAGGAGCCTTAAATTAAGGTATGCCCTAACCAACCAGGGGGTATTGGTAGCCGTTACCTTACTATCATTCTCGCTACCCTACATGATATCCTCGGTAATCCTCCTATCCAAATACTGGCTTGGCCCCCTGTATGCACTATCGGTCCCACTGTCCATAGTCCCAGCATACCTCATGGTGAATAGGTGGGGTGTGCGTAGGTCATTTATAGTCTCCGCTCTACTCATGTCGGCATCATCAGTGTTAACCTACCTATTCAATAACCAGTACGTCATCTTAATGTTGGCTGTGTCATCAATGCTGATCTACACTTTAATGCTTCAACTGCTTGGCCTAGTGACGAGCCCGTTGCTTTACATGCCCACGTTAGCCTTGGCCTACGGCATATCCTCAATCCTAGAGATACCCGTTGGCTTAGCCCTAGGCTTTAGACTAGGGTACTTGATCACTGGGTTAACGTCACTGATGTTAATACTACTGGTTAGGGTAATTAAGGAGCCTGTTTATCAAATACCGCAAGCCAGTTAACTTATTAAAGTTAAACATGCCCAGGCGTAAGTGGAGCCACTAATAGTGGTTCACGGTGGGGCCGGCGCCTATAGATTCAGTAACGATGAGGAGAGGCTTAGGTACACCAGGGAGCTTGAGGATGCGGTTAGTGATGGCCTTAAGGCGTTATCAACAGGGGGTGCATTGGATGCTGTTGTGGCAGCGGTGTCAAGTATGGAGGATTCCGGGATCTTTAATGCAGGTAGGGGTTCGGTCTTAACCATAAGTGGTAATGTTGAGGTTGACGCCGGATTAATGGATGGTTCGTCGATGAGGATTGGTGCTGTGGCTGCGGTTAGGAATGTGGCCAACCCAATTAAACTGGCCAGGATGGTTATGGAGAAGACCGACCACGTGATGATTGCCGGGGAGGGAGCAACCGAGTTGGCGAGGATGTGGGGGTTGTTCACCAGGTCAAGTAGATTTTACAATGAGGTTAAGCTGAGGAGGTTTGAGGATGTCCTTAAGGATTACGCCAATGGTAAGGGCTACTTCAACAGGGTTATTAAATTGGCGGGTGAATTGGGCATTGGAGATACTGTGGGTGCGGTGGCCATGGATAGGGATGGTAACTTGGCCGCCGGTACATCAACGGGTGGTGTATGGCTGAAGTTTGATGGGAGGGTTGGGGATTCACCAATACCTGGGGCTGGGTATTGGGCCCAGAACGGTGTTGGAGCCTTTTCAGCATCAGGGCTTGGTGAAGTCATCATAAGAAGCATGGTTTGCATTAGGGCAGCCTTCCTGGTTGAGAATGGCGTTGAAGTAGCGGAGGCATTAAGGCGAGTTGTTGATGGGGTAACGGGTAGGTACGGCAATGGAACAGTGGGGGTGATAGGCATAGACGCCAGGGGTAACGTAGCCTCAAGCTTCAACACGAACGCAATGGCAAGGGCCTGGGGAAGGGGTGGTAGGGTAATTAGGGTTGCATTTCATGGGAATGACCCATGGCCCTGAATAATGCCACAATACAGTACCATAGATACATGGCTAGGTTACCCGAGGAGTTGAGGAGCATACTGTGTAGGTGGCTGACACTCGGCATAGTGGATGATGAGGGTGGTTTAGTTAAATCAGCTTACGTCACCCTAGACGGCTCAGTACTCGTCATTGGTGATGAAATAGTTGGTAGGCTAGAGGAGAGTGGGGTTGGGTTGAGACTTGGTGATGGGCTCTACCTACAGGAGTTCTTCAACTGGACCCCGTGGGTTAGGGAACTCTGCGGTGAGGTGGTTACTGAGGAGGCTGAACCCATGGGTATGAGGCTGCTGGGCTTCTCCCCCTTCACATATGCGGAGTATGGTGACGTTATGAGCGGTTACGTGGAGTTGATAAAGGTTTACGGTAAGTACGTGAGCGGGGTGTTCAATGAAGCCATCTTTAGGCTATGGGGGCTTAGTGGGGTTAGGTTTGATGAACAGGTGGACCTGGTGATAGTGACTGGCGATGAACTGATCGCCCACCACTTCCTGGACATTAGGAGGACTGAACATAGGGGTTTCACGACCTCCGCAAGGTACCTTCAATACGGCTTCGACAGATCAATACTAATGCACCCCTTCATCAGCGACGACGTGAATAAGGAGGTGGCTAAGGCCATGTTAAATAGGGGTGATGTTAAGCCCGTTGGCTACTTCACGATTAACTATGATGAAAGCGAGATCCTAGGCATCATCATATACAAGTGGCCACACATTAACCCACTACCCCTTGCAAGCAGGACCGTGGCTGAGAGGAACATCCTAATCAAGGAATACCTGAGGCATAGGTAACCTGAAAACCGGTTAAGCCCTAGACCTGTGGTTACCTCGACGCTGCCTAAACCTAACCCACCACTTAGCCAATGCATCCCTGTAATCCATGATTACTATAGGGGCTAACAGCACTATCAATGCCACCGCCACCTTAATGAACATGGGTACCTTAAGTAGTGTAGGTACCATGAATCGGCTGAAACCAGGTGGTAAATTAATTTTGTTGAAATGAGGAGGAGACTTAATCATATTACCTGCAGGGCCCCCACTAAGGCAACCGTGCCCACTATGACTATGAAGATGCCCAGCGCTATAATAACGACGTCAACGGCGGTGTTCCAATACCTACCTTGATGGAGCTCCAGGAGTAGGGTCCTTAGACCGTTCATTGCATGGTAGGTGGCGGCGTAGAGCAGTATGAATATGGCGGCCATGTAGCCTATGTTAAGCAGTTGTTCATAGACCCCATGGGGGCCGCTCCACTGTATGGATGCCTCGTAACTGGGCCACCTGAAGGCTAGGTGTATCCCAAGCACAACCACCAGTATTAGCCCCGTTATGTAGTGCCACTTCATAAGCGTTGACTTAGCCACCATGCCCATCACCCCACGAAGGCCACGTACGAGGCAAGTATTATGAAGACTATAACCACGGCTATTACAAGGTATTTATACACCAATTGAGGGCTCTTCCTGGGTGAAGGTATCATAGGGTACGTGTGCCTTTCAGGCTTAGGTAAGCCAAGACCGAAGTACTGCATTAGGATTAGCCTAATGCCATTAGCCCCATGAATAGCTACCAGTAAGGCTATTAAGTATTCTATTATCGTACCGACGTGGGCAACCCCAACCACCTTGGGACCCTCAATGAGCCCAATTACCCTTTCCCAGGTTAATTGACTTGGGTGGCCGAAGCCTAACGCCGTTGATATAACTAACGTGTGCCCTATTAGGTATATGGCTAAAATGGCCCCACTGACCTTCTGGAATATTAGAAGCCACTCATCCAGTCCACGTAACCAGAGGGACCATTTGGGTGGGTTCCTCTTAGTGGCCAGTTTCTCAGTCATGCTGGTCACCTTGCCGGTGGCTTACCGGTTAATAACGATTTCTTGAGTAGGTTAATTGCTAATGCTGGGTCAACCCCCTTCGGGCACACTTTGCTACAGGTACCGCTGTAGTGGCATGACCACACGCCGTTATCGGAGTCAATAACCTTAAGCCTAAGGACATACCCCTCATCCCTATTATCGGCGCTCCACCTATAGGCGGCGGCTAATGCCTGTGGGCCCAGGTAATTCTTGTTTAGGAAGACCATTGGGCATGCTGAGTAGCAGGCGCCACACTTTATGCAGTAGGCGAATTCAAGGTAATTAATCAACTGCTCCTCGGTCTGAACATAGTACGAGTCCAGTTTCTCAAACTGCTCACCCTCATCCCTCCTAATCAACCACGGCTTAACCGACTTATGCTTCTCGAAGAATTCATCCATATCAACTACCAGGTCCTTAATCGGCTTAAGGTTACTAAGGGGCTCAACGGTTATCACATCGGTGCCCAGTTCAAACGGCTTTGTTTCGCAGGCCAGACGTGGGACACCGTTAATGACCATTGCGCAGGAGCCGCATATACCCATTCTACAACTGTACCTAACAGCCAAGGTGGCATCTTGGGTACTTTTGATTTTGAGTAATGCATCAAGCACGGTCTGCCTATTGGTGACCTCAACCTTATACTCGCTCCACCTGTAATCACCGGTTTTTGGGTCATAACGCTTAACCCTAAAGGTAAAGGTCCCCCTCTTAACCTCAATCTTAAGGCCAGCCTTAACTGAGGACATACAGTTGGTCCAGCGGCCTCACGTAGCCTTAAATTTAAAAATTTCCCCAGCATTAATGTGATATACGTAATATTATATAATATCTGTATCTATGGGTAAAGCTACATTACTTAGATTAAAAATCTACTTAACATGTGTAGTCGTATTAATGGTAAATTTAGTATAAAAATCTTAGCGGACTAAGGTTATGGTACGTTAACCACAACGGATTCATCATGGATTCTGTAACGCATTAATTAATAAATTTTCGACAAAAGTAATAGTTGATGGTGCATAGGTTATTTAACCAATGCGTTACCGGGAGCTAACCATGCCTGAAGGCACCGTGTATCTGCTCAGTGACCTAGGCTCATGTATGCTACCGTGTGGTGGGATAATAAGGCTAAACCCGATAAGTGTTGATGAGGCTAAGGGCATGGTGCAGGGTAAGAACATAATTAGTTATGTTGAGAGACAGGATGCCGCGAAGGTGCTTAGCGCGATACTTGGTGTTGAGGTGCAGGTTAACAGCAATAGTACATTAAATGTTGATGAGATAAGCATGGGTATACTAATACACATAAATGCGCAGTTAAACAGCAATCAACTAAGTAACCCAGAGGAGTTGCAGAAACTGATTAACAAGGGGGTTATTAAGTTGCATAGGCTCTTAATTGACCCATACCCATGCTAAAACTAAAACAGCCGTGTTCTCATGCCAGCTTAAACTTAGTTAAAAACCATGCCTTCAAACAAAATCATAAATCCATAATGCCTTCTCTCGCTATAATCTTCTCAATTAAAATGGGATTTGATGCAGCCTTATAACGAATTCTAAGTCACTTAAGTTCTAAAGTTTTAAAAGTGAAAAATATACCGAAGTCTACTGGATGAGTAATACCCTTTATCTTATACTTTTAGCAAAGAGTATGAGGATTTTCACGTTTAGCCTCATTAGCATACTGATAGTTAACGGCAAACCTCGCCCTTTAGGGCGGGGTCACCTCACTATGTGGGGATTTAGCGATACATTTATTAATCCAGACTTCGTTAGTGTTTTGTACTCGGGGTGGTGCCCCCGAGAGGGGGTTTACTTCCCTCACAGATGAGCCGGTGGGGCGATACCCCACTGTTTTCACCACCCCGAGGACGAAGCCATTAACCCCCATGGAGGGGGTAACGCCCAAGACCCCAGCAGTGAAAAACCCGTCCCACTGGGACGGGAAGGGGGTCATCGGGACGGAAACTGGCCCATTTCAATCAGTGGAGGTTGGGATAATCCCTAAGCTCGCTAGAAATCCAGGTAGAGTACTAGGGGTATATAACTTACTTGGTTATTCCTTTTCGTCATTAGGTTCCTTCTCTATACCATTACTCTCTCACTTTATTACGAGTGATACTATTATCATGGCTAAGCTCGTATTTATACTTTACATAATCATGTCGATGCTTCTCATTTTAGTTTATAGGAAGATAATGAATATTGAGGTAGGTCACAATGGGATGAGTAAAAATCTGCCAGGTCTCTTGCTGCATCAAGATGTGAGAAATCTTTCAGTGCTCTTTGCTCTGGATGCATTTGGGGGAAGTTTAATTACGCAGTCATTATTGACGCTTTGGTTTTACCTAAGATTTCATGCATCAGCGTCGAGTTTAGGTATAGTGTTTGGCATATCCAGTATCATTACCGCAATTTCGTTAATCATAGCCCCACTAATAGCTGAACGGATCGGTAATTTGCATACCATGGTTTTCACACATATAACATCTAATATATTCCTGATTCTTATACCATTTATGAACTCACTGTACTGGGCGGTCGTATTCCTATTTTTGAGGCAAAGCTTCTCGCAAATGGATGTACCTACCAGGCAAGCGTTCATCTCTCAAATTTTTAATGATGAAGAGAGGGTGAAAGTATTTGCAGTAACTAACATCTTTAGAAATATAAGTAGTTTACCGGGTCCAGTATTAGTTGGCTTCATATTCTCGCTTAGATTACTCTACTTACCCCTTGTAATGAGCGGTGCAATTAAGCTAAGTTATGATGTTACTATTTATAAGTTATACAAAAATAAAGCTAGATAAGAAGATAAGTCCATAAATGGATTTAATGAGGAGAAGGTATATTGTGAAGGTCATGTTAGAATGCTTTTAGGCGTACCTATGGACGTGGTAGGGTGTGGTTAAGTGTTTTTAATGACCATGTATACTGATTAAAAAAGGAAGAGAGCAATGACTAGTTTTCATTGCTGGCGCTGGGGTTGGGGTTTGAATCTGTGGAGTTGGTTTGCTGGGGGTTGTTAGTTGTCTTAGTGATTGTCAGTTATGGGTGGTGTGTTTAGCGAAAAAATATTAGGTGGTGGGTTGTTTTTGTGGTTATGGTTGGGGGTGGTTGGAGGTTTGTTTGGGTTGCCTTGTTGGTTTCCTTGGTTGTAGCCGTGGTGGCTGTTTCAATACTCACCACAATGCACGTGATCAATAAGTCAAGCACACCGGTGGGGGTTGGTTTTAATGCTCCAGCGCCGGTGGGCTTGCCGGTTAACGTTAGCCTGAATATGCCGATATATGTTGTTGGTCCTCAGTCACTAACCCAAAGGCTTGTTGGTGTTGGTGTTCCTCAGTCGCTTATTAAGCCGGTTAACCTGAGTCAATTGCCTTCCTTACCCGGTAACTCAACGATACTCATAGGCTACTCTGTGATTAAGCCTAGCGTTGTCATTGGCGTAGTCAATGGCAGGGTCAAGCTTAACTTAACAAGCCCAGTGATTGCCTTGTTAACTGGCCTAGTGGCTAAGGGTGACTTAATCATGCTATACGGCAATTCAAGCGACTTAATGGCAATGGAGTATCTGCTAGCCTACACGTGGGCTAAAAAATACGGCACACTCTACGTGAATGGCAAACCAAGCGACTACCTGGTAGCCTACCCAATAATACCAATCAACAGCAAGGAAGCCCTAGCAATGGCATTTGGTGGGCCGTACTACCTAGTCATAGGGCCAGCAATGCCGAGGGACATACTAAGGGCAGTGATTACGTACATGGCATTGAGGCATTTGCCGGTAAGCCTAGGTCAAGTGAATGGTGCTGAATTAAGCCTCAGCATGATTAAGGCAAACCTACAATCATCCTCCCCATCGCAGGATACCCCCGACGTGTGCTATTCCATATACTCAAACTACTCCAAAGCCGCAGAGTTAAGCTCAGGCATTTATGAGTCGGGCAACTATTACTTCATATGGCTACTCCCAATGATGGGCTCATCAAGCTATCCATGGTATGGTTTTGCGGGCTACAGTGATGGTAATGGCACATTCTACTACGACACATGCCTAGTGATAAGCAACCAAGTTGGAAGTCCCCCTGGACCATATCCCTACGTGCCTCTCTATGTCTATGGTTATGTTGGTTATGACCCAACATCAACCATGACCAACAATGGTGGTGAGGTTCTGACTGAGACAGGCACGTTCGATTACTACACCAGTTACAAGTACTACAACGAATCATTTTTATCAGCAAACTCACTCATTGCAAGTCCAGCTTGTACGGGCGGGGATTGTCTACAACCCCAACCAACATCCTCAACGACTAGCTACTCCATATCCGTATTTGTAGGTGTTGAAATAGGGGAAGAGCCAGGGGGATTTGTTGGTTTTGAGGTTACCTTACCCAGTGGCTCAAGTGAGGGGATAGGCCTTTATTACGGCCCATCAACGCGGGCTTTTTATGCTAATGATGGTAACGTCACCTGGACGTTTAATCTCAATAACGCTAGCACGCCGAATGATGACTATCACAATGATTTTGAGGACATATCGCCAGCAGCTTGGATTATGCCGAACTTCTCAAGTTCCCAGCAGACCGCCTACCTACCAATCGACATAAGTGCTGAGGTTTTGACTAGTTCGCAGGTTGTGTTTTATGGAGAGAATTCTGTTGGGTGTGACTATTACAATTACACCTATGAGTATGTTTGGGTTGATGGTATTTGGCAGCTCACCGCAGAGCCAACAGGCTCAAGCACGGGCCTAGTCCCATCATCAACATCATGGACATACTCCATAAGCCCAAGCGCATCACAATACGTAACCGGAGTCTCATCATGGAGCACGCTCGAGCCAATAGGCTGTTCAGGCCGGTGACGGCAACCCAACCATAAAACCACGATCAAAACAAACACCCTCTTCCCCTTCTCCCACCTACACCAGCCCTCCAACCAAGTTGCGAAGAGGATTCAGGCCTACTAGTAAGGGTTCCCAACCCAACAGCGGAGCAACCACCCACATAAACATGGCGCCGGGGCCGGGATTTGAACCCGGGCCCCCTTGCGGGGACGGGCTCTCAAGGCCCGCGCCTTGGACCAGGCTCGGCCACCCCGGCTTAACCGGCTTGTGTGAGTGGGTGCTGTGATTTTAAAAATTTACCTTGCATAATGGTTGCCGGTGGTTTCGGGGTTCTGGATGATAATGTTTTTAAACCGGCATATCCACGTATCCTGTGTCCCGGGGGTCGGAGCTTAATGTTATTAAGGAGGGGTTGGCGTTGGCAATAGTCCTCACGGCAATTGCTGTCATATTTATATATGGGCTTTGGAATCTCATTGCACCAACTGGTGTAAGCGTATCCATAGTTAGATCCACGTGCGGCCCAACCTACGGTTACTCGGTTACGATATCAGCCATAGCCTCAGGTATGTTAGTGTACTCGGCATATAGGGTTATTAAGTTGAATAGGGTTGACTCAGTGTCGTTACTGCTTATGCTTATAGCCATGATAATGATGACTATCACCGCCTATTCCATATACTCATTTACATCAGGCTTATGCTGAATCAACTCCTCTACATTGGGCTCCTGCTGATCCTGCTTCACGTCACTACACCAGTGTTGTACTACGTTATCATTCTTAGTAAGGCTAAGGGTCAGTGGCCCATAAGCCCCGTTGATGCTGGGGGGTTACCCTCCGTGTCCGTGATAATACCGACGTACAATGAGGGGGGTATTATAGTGGACAAGCTTAACAACGTTATTGATCAAGACTACCCAATCAGCAAGATTCAGATAGTGATCTCTGACTCAAGCACCGACGACACACCGGTTAAGGTTAAGGAGTGGTTGAGGAGCCATAGTAGCGTTAACCTGGTTTACCTAAGTAGCCCAAGGAGTGGCAAGGGGCGTGCGTTAAATGAGGCGCTTAAGGTGGCTAACGGTGACGTGATAGTGACCACTGATGCAGATTCAATGTGGCTTAGGGATTCACTGCCTAACGCAGTCAGGTGGCTGAGCAGTGGCGAGGTTGGGTTGGTTTCATGCATTAAGGTACCTAAGGGTGGTGGTTCAGTTGAGGACGCCTATAGGAGCCTCTACAACGTGCTTAGGATTGGGGAGAGCAAGGTGTACTCCACGGTGGTCTTCCACGGGGAGCTACTGGCCATTAAGGGTAGCCTGCTGAGGAGTATGGGTGGCTTCCCTGTAGACATAGGCGCAGATGATTCCTACACAGGTGTTAGGGTGGCTTCAATGGGCTACAGGGCCATAGTACCCGACGACGTCGTATGCGTGGAGTACATTCCCAGCGCCGGTTACGGTAAATGGAGGGTTAGGAGGGCCCAACACCTGGTGCAGAGCTTCCTGAAGTCGGCCAGGTTACCGAAGCCAAGGAGGTATAGGTCAATATACTACACGGAGGCTTACATACACCTGGTGAACCCATGGCTATTGCCAATTGGTACACTCCTCCTGGCTGCGTCAGGTAGCCTATTAGCATACGCCCTAATAGCCCTCGGTGTGGTGCTGCTGGTGTGGGTACCCTTTAGGGCATGGGTGATTCAGCAATTCCTGCTGATGTACGCCATGGTGAGGAACCTGTGGAACAAGGAGTTGATTTGGGAAAAGGTTAACAAGGGTATGTGATTGGTTTAGCCAATATTAAGGGGTGGCTAAATTGCCGTAATTGAGGGTAAGTAGGTTTACTTTAAATAGGTGCATGCCGCATCCCCATCATGGAGATTAGGGAGGCTCAGGAGTTGATTAGGAGGGCTTACTTCGAGAGGGATAGTAGGAGGGGGCTTTACCCAACCTTCACCTGGCTTGTTGAGGAGGTTGGGGAATTGGCGGACTCGATACTTAAGGGTGATGAAAAGTCAAGGATGGAGGAGCTTGCCGACGTATTCGCGTGGCTCCTATCAGTGGCTAATCTACTTAACATTGATGTTGAGGAGGCCTTCAAACGCAAGTACGTTGTGAATGGGCCACCACCCTAGGCTTGCTTAAACCCATTGAGTATGTGTGGTATTGGACATAATGGGTCATCACCGTATAGATCACCACCCAGGTAGTATGCCCTAGCCCTATCACCACCCTTACAGTACCTCTTGAATTGGCAGTTCGAGCACTGGGGTCCTCTTAGGTACTTCTCAGTGTTTATGAATAAGTCTAGGTTTGATTCACTAAGTATTTCGATTAGGCTCCTCTCCCTTACGTTACCCAGCTTCACGAAGTCTATGAATTGGCATGGATAGACATCGCCATTGGGGTATATTGAAATTATCCTCCTACCGCAGCCGCCCGTGGATTCAACGAACTTGAGGTAATTCTCCAATTCACTGCTACCCTTAGCTAGGCTTAGGGCGATGTAAATGCCGTCGAATGGGCCTAGGGTAGTCTCGATTTCCAGCTTACCGGCATACTCCCTGGCATACTTGATTAGGTTGTCCATGAACCTGGTGTATTGGCCTGGGCTGTACCACCAATCCCTGTTAAGGTTCCTAGCCCTCCCTGAGGCTGATAGGTGGTAGAACGTTATCCTCCTAACCCCCAATGACAGGGCAAATTCTATGTAGGATGGCACCTCATCAATGTTCCTGGAGGTTAAGGTGAACCTCAACCCCACGTCCAACCCAGCATCAAGTGCGTTCCTAATGCCGGCGATAGCCATGGCGAAGGCGCCCTTAACACCCCTAAACTCATCGTGAAACTCACTGTTTATTGAATCCAACGAGACCCCGATGTATGAGAAACCTGAATCGGCAAGCTTAGATGCCGCTTCCCTAGTTATCAGTGTGCCGTTGGTGGATAGTGCAATCTTAATACCCCTCCCCCTGGCGTAACTGGCTAATTCAAACAAGTCACCCCTCATTAGGGGTTCGCCACCTGTGAACAGTATAAGTGGTACACCAATCTGGCTGAACTGGTCAATCAGGTTAAGGGCCTCCCCCGTGGTTAACTCACCCTTATCAGGGCTACCGGCGTCTATGTAACAGTGGAGGCACCTTAAATTGCACCTCCTTGTTATATTCCAGGAAATCACCGGCCTAATTGGGCTTGAGAAGTCGCTAGGCCTATCCACGCTGAACCTGCCCTTAATCTTAATCGACACGGTACCAGCCCCAGTAACCATGACACTGACAGGTATCATGCATGGCCGCCGTAACTCAGACGCCTTAAGTATTTAAAACTAACTCAACACCCATATTACCCAGCCATGAGGGTTATAATTAAAGATGTAGGTGAATAATGGTGTCTATCCTTAGGGGATCATTGGGTTTTGGAGTGGTAGAGTGGTGATAATATTAATATTATCGTGACTCTGTCAGTCCAAAAATCTAACTCAACACCCAGTCCCACAAACCACAAAGCCGGTTAATTACATGCCACATGCAGCACATGTACTACCAGTATTAATATTACCACGACTCTACCAACCCAATTTTTAATGGACACGTACTCTAAGCCGCCAATAAAAGGAGATGCCATTAATATCGGTTTCAATAGTGTTAACCTTAAAAAAGATTATTACTACTCCATTGCTCCGGAATTCAATGGGCGCAGTTATCTGGTGCCGTGGGTGCTATCAATGATGCATTGGTAGTTATTAAGGCGTGTAACTGTTAATTATTGTTGTTGCTTAGTGGGTTAGTGTTTGTACTTTAGTTTGTTGCATGACCCTGTTAAGGCTCCCTTCACCTTAACGTACCTGTAGAGTAGTTTAACATGGGTTTCAGCTAGCGCTACCTTTAACCCCTTCACTGGGCCTAGTTTCCTAGTCCTCCTGTAGGTTAGGATTGGTAGTGCGGCTAGGGTTGCGGGTAACTTAAGAATGTCATCGAGCAAATCCACCGACCTTATTATACCGTATTTTGACGCCACCCTGGTGTAGTGTAGGTCAACATCCGCGTTAACTACACCGGCTTCAGCTTGGCTTAGCTTAACTGGGTCGTGCTGTATGGCCCCCGTAAAGCCTATGATTATCCCCCAACCTAGGCACATCATGGCCCTCATTAGCCATGCGTCCTCGTATAGGTGCAGCTCAGGTGGTATTATACCGAAACTACCCCTAATGCCAGCTAGGGCGCTCCTCCTGAGGGCTATGTCATTAGTCCTACCCCTCTCCAGGAATGACATTAAAAGGGCCTTAAGCCTAGCCCCATCCATCTGCACGTTACCTGCTTCATTCAGGTCGTTAACGTCGTATGTTGCGCCGTAGAACATACCAATCGAAGGGTCATTGAGGGCGCCGTTGGCTTCGTTCCACCACCCATCCCTAAGTATAACATCGTCGTCCAGTTGAATAAGGACGTTGTCACTGAAGTTCTCCAGGAAGATGTCAATCGCCGTTTGCCTACCCGTGGCCCTAGTTGCCTTAACGTAACCGTAGAGCCTAGACCTAGTGGCCAGTAGCTCCTTACCATGCGCATCGGCGAACTCCTTAACAACTCTACTTGTTGAATCGTCATCACTGTCATCAACCAGTACCATGGAGCTGTACGGCACTTGAAGTGTTGCCTCAAGCATCCTCCTAAACACCAGCCCCTTACGGGCACCGTTCCTGGTTATAATGGACAGCACAACCACGGTTACCTGTGTACCAAGAATTGCGGTAAATCTTAAAGCTTAACTCAAATGCAGGAAACGAGACAACAAAATAATATAGAGGGGTGCGCTGGGTGCTTAACCGTGGTTAAGGGTCTTGAGCTTTTTGAGGTGCCTAGGCAGGTCGTGTTTGGACCGGGGGCCATCGGTAGAGTTGGTGATGTGCTAACCGCGCTTGGGTTAAGGAGGGGGCTCATCATAACCGGGCACATCCACAGTAGGCACATTGCCACTAAGGTAAGTGAGCAGTGCATAGACTGCCAGATAATGAGCGATGATGAGCTTGACCTGGTGGATATAGTTAATGGTATGGCGGCCTTCACGGACGTGGACTTCATAGCAGGTGTCGGAGGTGGTAGGGTTATTGACCTGAGTAAGGTGATTGCCCATAGGCTTAACAAGCACTTAATATCAATACCCACCGTGGCCAGCCATGATGGTATAGCGTCACCCTACGTATCATTCCTCATGCAGGATGACTTGAATAAGATGGGCCTCGGGAAGGTTAAGAAAACCCCCCTAGCCATAATAGTGGACACCAGTATAGTGGCCGAGGCGCCTAGGGTCTTCCTGATGTCGGGTATTGGTGAGCTGCTGGGTAAGAGGGTTGCTCTCATGGATTGGAAGCTTGCCCATAGGATTAGGGGGGAGGATTACAGCGAGTCAGCTGCCATGCTGGCGCTCTCAAGCCACATGATAATAATGAACAATATTAATAAGCTCAATAGGCACGGTGAGGAGGGGGCTAGGGTAGTGGTTAAGGCCCTGCTAGGCTGCGGTGTGGCCATGGCCATAGCCGGGAGCACCAGGCCATGCAGTGGGTCGGAGCACCTCTTCAGCCACTCCCTCGACCTAATAGCCAGGAGGCATGGCATTAAGCAGGCTATGCACGGCATGCAAGTTGCCTTAAGCTCAGTGGTCATGCTCTACCTGTATGGGGCTAATTGGAGGAGGGTTATTAAGATAATGAGGAAGCTGGGCCTCCCCACAAGCTTCAGGGAACTTGGTTACGACAGGGAGTTGGTAATCGAGGCCCTGATGAATGCGCATAAGATTAGGCCTGACAGGTACACGATACTGGGCTCAGATGGGTTAACAAGGGAGGCCGCTGAAACGGCTTTGGAGCAAACTGGCGTCATAGCGTAACCCAGCTTAATGAAAGGGGCTCACCCTTTTAGGGCAGGTTACCCCACTATGTAGGGTTGGTACACTGATGTTAATGTTCTCCTTGCTTTTGTAAGGGATTTGTAAACAAGGCCTAGTGGTATGACCCCTTGACAAAAATGCCGAGAATGGGATACTTATAAAGGGTGTGGCTGGTTTAGTGTTATGGAGGATGAGTTGAGGAGGCTCGTTGACAGGGCCCTAAGCCTAGGCGCCTCATATGCAGAGGCTAGGTATCAGGTTGATTCCGAGAGGGTTATCAGGGTTAGGAATGGTTCACTGGAGAGGGTTTCAACAGACTCCACGGAGGGGTTCTCCGTAAGGGTCCTTTACAATGGTGCATGGGGCTTCGCCTCAGGGCCTACGCCAAGCGTGGAGTTAGCTGAAACAGCGTTTAAGGCTGCCAGGGCGGCTTCGGCGTTGGTTGGGAGGAGAGTTTCACTAGCACCCAGTGAATTAACCTCACTTAGGTATGAGGTTGTTGAGGGGGTTAGGCTCAGTGATGTACAGGCTGAGGAGGCTGTTAAGTACCTAATGGACCTTGACAAGGACATTAACATTGATAAGAGGATAGGCGTTAGAATGCTAAGCATGGACATGATGGAGACTAGGAAGACCATTGTGAACAGTGAGGGTGCGCTGGTGGAGAGCAGGGTGCCTAGGCTTGAACTATTCTCAGTAATGATGGCCCACGACCCAAGTAGGGGCCTCAGTCAACAGAGGAGTGAACAATACGGCGGCAGTGGTGGGTGGGAGTTAACTAAGAACCTGCGTATTGATGAAGACTTGAAGAGGAATGCCGAAACCCTGGTTAAGATACTTGACACAGCCAGGCCCATTAAGAGTGAGGAGAGGCTTGACGTAGTGTTCTCACCGGAGTTGGCAGGCATATTCGTCCACGAGTCCGTTGGACACCCAAGCGAGTTGGATAGGATAATGGGTAGGGAGGGGGCTGAGGCTGGGGAATCCTACATGAAGGTTAATGACCTGGGTAACCTGAGGATTGGAAGCGAACACGTAACGATAATAGACGACCCAACGATACCGCACAGCTACGGCTACTACCTGGTTGATGAGGAGGGGGTTAGGGCTAGGCCGAGGGTGCTTGTGAACAAGGGTGTGGTTAACGAGTTTCTAATGAATAGGGAGTACGCTTCCTACATTGGTAGGAGCAGTAATGCGGCTGCCAGGGCGAGTGAATTCAATAGGGAACCCATACCGAGGATGGCTAACACGTACCTAGCCCCAGGTGACTGGAAGCCCGAGGAGTTGATTAGGGAGACTAGGAACGGTCTCTACTTCGTCTCATACCAGGAGTGGAACATTGACGACAGGAGGTGGTTTGGGAGGTACGGTGGCCTGGAGGCCTATAGGATAGTTAACGGTGAGTTGGGTGAAATGGTCCTAATGCCCTACGTCGAATTAACCACAAGGACCCTTTGGAGCAGCGTGGATGCTGTTGCAAATGACCTAAGCTTCAACGCCGGGACCTGCGGTAAGGGTAATCCAATGCAGGGTGTGCCCGTCTGGTTCGGTGGAGTGACCTTTAGGGCTAAGAACCTCCTGGTTAAGCCCCCTGTCCTGGGCCAGTGAGACTGGTAACGTAGGATGCAAGCCTTTTAAAGGCCATGGACCTGTGGGATAGCTTAGCCTTAAGTTCAACACCCATCTCCGCGAAGGTCTCCCCATAACCCTCGGGTATGAATATCGGGTCGTAGCCGAAACCCCCACTCCCCCTAGGCTCCTCACTCAACACACCCCTAACAACACCTGTAAATAACTTAACCCCACCCCCTAGGCACAGTCCCACCACAGACTTGAAGTAAGCCCCCCTGTTAACCACACCCTGCATCAGCTTAAGCACACCCCTCAACCCAATTGTCCTGTAGACGTACTCGGAGTATGGGCCTGGGAAGCCGTTTAGGGAATCTATGAACAAGCCATCATCCTCCACCACAAGCCAGTCCACACAGTTTAACCTAAGGGCGTAGGTGACTATCTCCTCAAGGCTATCACTCTGAATCTCAACCTTCCTTAGGCCAGTCTCCATCACAATGCCTATGCCGTATTGGGATAGGGCTAGTTCAGCCTCCCTAACCTTATTCCTATTCCCGGTCATGAACCTCAACATGACCATGCCTATCAGCAGTGGCTGGGCGGTATGGTTTAATTAACGTTAAGGGTACAGTAATACTTAATAAGCACTGCCGCATAGTTGGCTAATGCGTAGGGATACTGCAGTGGGCGTTGCTCTAATGGTGGTTGGAGTGGTGGTTATAGTGGTGTACGGTTGGCTGGTCTTCGCAACCCCATGGTGGCGCATAGTCCTCCAGTTAACCGGCTTTGTTGCCGTGGCCGCGGTGTTCGGCATACTGGCCTGGGTTGGGTATGCACTGGCAACCACACCACCACCGAAGCCCATTGAGGAGATTGAGAAGGAGATACAGCAGGAGTTGCAGAAGCTTGAGGAGGAGTCCAAGAGTCAGGGGAGCGGTAAGGAGGGGCAGCAGTAGTGGCTCATTCAATTACCTACATCACTTAAAAGCTTCTCAAGGTCAATAATCCCAATAACCACTTTATCCACGTCGTCGGTTATTAGGACCCTGGTGTGTATTAACATACCGTTAACGGCTAGGGATGCGTAACCGTAATTTACCTTAGCAATGGAGCAGCAGGTACCCACATCGGCAACGCCGACGGTGCCTAACCCAAGCTCAACAGCGATACCCCTGGGTAGGACCGTGTGCATTGAACCATTAACCACAGCGTTAACCCTAACCCTCCTCCCATTAACCTCATTAACAACCTCAACCATCACAGGTTATAGATCGTCGGCAGCCTTTTAACACCTTCGCGCACTGCTTAAAAGGGGTATGTGCGGCTTGGTTAATTAATGCACGACTCCTCCGACGCAGTGAGGCTGAGGATTCTAGTGAGGGGTGTTGTGCAGGGGGTTGGGTTCAGATTCTTCATTAGGCGGCATGCCTCCAGGCTTGGCCTAAGGGGCTACGTGAGGAATCTACCCGACGGTGAGAGCGTTGAGATAGTAGTGGAGGGGCCTAGGGATAGGGTTAATGAACTCATTGAACTGGCCAGGAGGGGGCCGCCTGCGGCTGTTGTTGAGGATGTTGAGGTGAGCGAGTACAGTGGTGAATTGGACACCGTGGGCTTCACTATTAAGTATGACTAAGCACAACCAGAAGCACATAAGCCAAATAGCCAGCTAACCCAAGGATAGCTACATCAGGGGTTAGTCTCCTCTTGACTACGTGGTAGATTATGATTACTGAAATAGCCTCAACAATGGCTACGCTGGCTAAGGCGCCTACGGTTAGTCTCCAGTGGGTTAGCAGTAGGCCCATGGCTGGGTACAACGTTGAGTACAGTACCTTCTCCCCAACCAGCGCCGCCACGGCCATGGTATCCCTGTTCTTAAGCACCCATATTATTGCCGTTATTGATTCAGGCAGGACTGTGGCAATGGGTATGATTAGTATTGATAACACTATGGCGTCAATTGAGAACGCCCTTGATGCCTCACCTATGCCGTGAACCATGAGTCTTGAACCATAGATTAATATTACTATGCCTAGGATGAGTTGAACCACTGATAATTCAATACCCCTATTAAGCCAACCAGTGGCGACACCTAGGTACGGCTCCTCGTAGGCTTCAATTACTAATCCCTGTGAAGAGTGCATCAACTTAACGTAGACTAGGTAGGTTAATATGAGGAGTAGCGCCACAACCCACCTAACCATTACGTTACCTATTAAGGCAGGTAGCAGTATCGTTGGGAATAGCGCCGTGAAGATTAGGTACGGTATAATCAACTCCCTGTTAACCTCAAGCACAAGGTCATCCCTAGCCCCGGTTAACCTGCCTATAACGGCGAAGAGGAATATCACCGGAAACACTATTGTCGATATCATGAATGGTTCACCCATAACAGTGCCAATGCCTATGTCCTGCCCAGCCTCACCACCATAGAGGTAGAGGGCTATGATGAATATTATCAACTCGGGCATTGAGGTGAATATGGGTGACACCACGGCACCCACGAAGGACTCGCCTAATCTTAACCTCCCCCCAAGGTACTCAAGTGCATTGGTGAAGAACAAGCCGCCGGCGAAGGTTAAGGCAACTCCAGTGGCTATGTACATGACCAAGTTAGCTACGCTCATTGTCGACTATGCTAGGCTTAAGGCAAATTTAAACATATCCCTAGATACCTGGTAATTGAATTACTAGATGCGTAACGCGTCCACCTATTGTTGTAGAGATAAATAGAGGTATGTTTAATAACCACTAAGTAGATTAAGTTAAGCATGGCTATCAGCGTTGAGGAAGAGCTTGAGGGTTTGAGTTTCCCTGAGGCCCCCAGGATCATTGTTAAACCCCCTGGCCCTAAATCCCTGGAATTGTTAAATGCCCAGGGGGAATTTGAGACCAGTAGCGTTGTTTACCCTAAAGCCTTTAGGTTCGCAATCGATTCTGCCCGTGGTGCAACGATCAGGGACGTTGATGGTAATTACTACATTGATTGGGTTGCTGGTATAGCGGTTTTAAACGTAGGCCACAATAACCCGTATGTGGTGCAATCAGTCTTGGAGCAGCTGGGCCGGTATTGGCATTGGATGAGTGAGGTACCCAGTGAGGTTAGGGTTAGGTTCCTAAGGAACCTCCACTCAATACTGCCTGAGGGGCTTAAGGGTAGGGCTAAGGTCATCTTTGGGGTTACTGGGGCTGATGCCTGCGAGACCGCCGTGGCCCTAGCCAGGTGGGTTAGTGGAAAGCCGATGATCATGGCCTTTGAGGGGGCGTATCATGGAATCCACCAGGGTATTGTTACGGCTACGGCTAAGACTGAGTTGCAGGTCTACGCCGGTGTGCCTATGGTTAATATTGCCAGGGTCCCATACCCATACCCGTACAGGTGTCCATTACCAGCTAAGGATGCCGAGGACTGTGGTAATGCCATCCTTAATTACATTGAGCACCTGCTCAGTGACCCATACTCAGGCATTGGCCAGGTGGGTGCTATAATCGTTGAGCCTGTGCAGGGTGAGGGTGGTTACATAGTTCCACCAAGGGGCTTCCTCAAGGGCCTTAGGGATATCGCCGATAGACATGGCGTACTGTTAATTGTGGATGAGGTTCAGACCGGCGTTGGTAGAACCGGTAAGTGGTGGGCAGTGGAGCACTTTGGGATTACACCAGACATCATGTGCATGTCAAAGGCAATCGGTGGCGGAATACCCATGTCAGTGGTGGCCTATAGGGCTGACTACGACGAGAAACTGCCGGAGATGTTTCACCTAGGCACCTATAGGGCTAATCCACTTGCTCTCGCCGCTGGAGCAGCAACCATCGAGTACATACAGTCGAGGAACCTACTGGATAGGACACTTCAGTTGGGTGAATACGCGAGGAGGACCTTCGAGGACATGGCAGACAGGTACCCGGTGATTGGTAACGTCAGGGGCCTAGGCTTCATGATAGGTGTTGAGCTTGTCAGGGATAAGTCAACCAAGGACCCTGGTGCAAAGCTTGCTGGTTATGTTAGGAGGATGCTATTTGAGAACGGCGTATTAATGCATACGTGCGGGCACTTCGGTAATGTGCTTAGGTTTATGGCACCACTCGTTTTAACGAGGAGGCACTTGGATGATGGTTTAAGGATATTTGAGGAGGTTATTAAGGGGTCTATGGGCTATTTCGGTCTTCTTAATCACTTGTAATACTTATTTTCATTTAATGCCTAAATCCTCTGTTAAATTCAAAAACTTAACCTCAACGCTCTTATCAGTGACCCTAGGTTTCCGATCCGCAGAGGCTGGGAACCCTAGGCAACTAGTGGGGAGCCACTGCGGTGAGCGGGCTAGGGAGACCGCCGAGAAGCAGCCAGTGGAGACAACAAACCTCTGCCACCTCCAGAGAGACGGTAAGATAGGTGTACATCCCTGGGTTGTTTCTTGAATCATGGTCACCGTTGACCTAAGCCCTCATTCACCAACTGCTTGGCCTTCACAGACATCGCCTGGTATATTATATTAGCCGCTAGTAGGCTGGTAACCCCTGTTGGGTCAAGTGGTGGTGAGACCTCAACTAGGTCAAAGCCGATTAACCTAAGGTTCATTGATACTAGTGATCTAATCACAGTCAAAGCTTCCCTACTCGTGAATCCACCAGCCTCCCTGGTTCCGGTTCCAGGCGCGTATGCTGGGTCAACGGAGTCTATATCAAAGGTTACGTAGACTTCGCCACTTAATAACCCCCTCAACTCATTAATCAACCAGCTAATACCCCTCTCGCTAATCTCGCTCATGGTTATGACCTTAATTGGCACTGGGGATTCCTTTGCGTAGTCAAGGTCAGACTTATCGTATTGAGGGCCCCTAATGCCAACCTGCACAATACCGCTGATCAAACCTTCCTCAATGGACCTCCTAACCCAGGTACCGTGGGTATACTTCTCCCCCCAGTACTCATCCCAATAGTCAAAGTGGCTGTCGAAGTGAAGCACAAGTGGCTTAATCCTCTTTCCAATAGCCCTCAAGATGCCAAGGGTTATACTATGGTCCCCACCAGCTATGAATGGGGTTGCACCCTGCTCAACAACACCTCTAACCACTTCCTCAATCCTGTCGAGGGTTTTAATGATGCTGGTTGGCACAACATCAACATCCCCGTAATCCACAGCCCTAAGTACCTTGAATGGATAAACATCCAGGTCCATGTTATAAGGCCTCAGCAACCTAGACTCAGCCCTAATGAATTGTGGGCCAAGCCTGGCACCGGTGTAGAATGTTGCACCCCCATCAAATGGTACACCAATGAAGGCGCCTAATACATTACCGCTCCTTAAATCCCTAATAAACGGTAACCTCGCAAACGTGATCAGCTGCGAGAACCTGGGGGACTTAAGCGCATCCACAGGGGTACCAGGGCCACTACTGAGAGTCCAACTCATGGACCTTACTTAGGTTTCGTTAAATTAAGTTTTACCACCCAGTTCACGGGGGTGTTTAAGTGCTGAGAAATGTCCGTTTTATTTCCTCTTTATTTCCTCCCATTAGTATCCTAGTTAATGATGAAATTCTCATTTTCCTAGTGGTGCCAGGGAATAGGGCTGCTTCCTCGTACTTGAAAAACTATCGATGTTTTTGAATTTAATGTGACCTTGAAAAATGCGCCGTTATTGGTCCTTGGATTGCTTAGCGGCTATTGTAGATAATGCAAAGCTTATAATCATCAGTATTGCTCCTATTGCCGTATTTATGGTTATTGACGGTAACCATGGTTGAGGCTTTGTAGCCGCCCCAGCCATTAAGGTGGCTATTATGGCGGCCCAGGCTGCTAACCAAGTCCCACCGTTATAACCTAACCCAGCCCCCGTGGACCTAACACTCGCAGGTAGTAGGTCCCTTATGTAGACCTGCATAACTCCAACTGGCAGTACGGCTAGGAAGTCCCATAGCAGGACTGCCCAACCATTGCCGCCGATTAGGATCCAGTACATGGTTGGGTATATTAAGGCCAGTAGTATTATTGAAACCGTGAGTAGCGCATTCCTAGAGCTCCTCAACCAATCCACCAAAACACCACCAAACACACTACCAATCGCGTCACTGGCTGATAGGACTGTTAATATTAGGCCTGCTAGGGCTGCTGAGTAGCCTAGGATATTCTGCAGTACGAATGGGGATAGTTCAAGCATTACGTAGTACTCGTACAGGAATCCCATTGTGGCCAACAGTATAGTTAACATCGGTAGCCAATACCTTGCAAACAAGACCCTATATGGGCTCTTAACCTTCTCTGAAGCCTCCCACTCAGGGGATTCCGTGAGGAATCTCCTCCTGAACACGAAGGCAAGTATTGTGGTCACTATGCCACTCCAGAAGACGATCCTCCAGCCAATTGTGTACATGGCATTAGGTAGGTAAGTGGCAACCACCGTGTACGTGAAGGTGACGCCGAATATCCCTATGTCGAACCCAGCCTGCATAATGCCACTGGCTAACCCTCTCCACTTTGTCACGCTCTCCACGCTCATGACACCGCTCGACGAGTACTCACCACCCAGGAAGAAGCCCACTGCAAACCTCAGCAGGAGTAGTAGTACTATAGCCGCTAACCCGGCCTGTGCGTAGGTTGGTAGGAAACCCATTAGGAAGCTTGATATGCCAGCCCCAAGCATTGTTATGTAAAGTACATAACGCCTACCGATTTTATCAGATAAATTACCGAAGTATATGCCGCCAATTGGCCTAACCACCAGTGATAAGCTGAAGGCCGCTAACGTAGCCAGCATAGACCCCAATGAACCAAGTTGAGCGAAGAATATGTCCTTAATTATGGGGGCCGTGAAGTCGTAGGCTACAAAGTCATATGCATCCATACCCCAGCCGAGCATTGAACCTATCACATTGCGCCAGTTGAACACGCCCACAACCTCAGTTTCATTACCCACTATATAGTTTCACATGAATTATTTATAAGTTTTACCGTTTTATAAATATGCACCGTTAAGCATCTGCTTAATTTATTAAATGTGATATATGGTAATGCTTTTTAAACCAAGTGCTAGCTAGTGCCGCATGTCTGTTCCACAGAGGTATAGGGGTAGGCCCATTGAGGAGTTAATATCGGCGGGCTACTATGACCCTGAGACGAGGACTGTTAAGGCCATTAAGGGCCCTGAGCTCCATGTCCATAGTAGGGATTGGCAGTTGGAGGGGCCCCTTAGGATGCTTTTCCATGTCCTGGACCCCATGGTGGCTAAGGACCCGAAGAACCTGATAGTGTACGGTGGTACAGGTAAGGCCGCCCGAAACTGGGATGACTTCGAGGCTATTGTCGATGCCTTATTAACAATGGATAGTGAGGATACATTAATTATACAGAGCGGCGAGCCTGTGGCCATTTGGAGGCTTGGTAGGCATGCACCGAGGGTGCTGATGAGCAACGCCATGCTCGTCCCCAAGTGGGCTGACTGGAAGGTTTTCTGGGAGCTTGAGGCCAAGGGCCTAATAAGCTTCCACCAGATGACTGCTGGCTGCTGGGCCTATATTGGGACCCAGGGCATTCTCCAAGGCACCTACGAGACCATTGGGGCGGCTGCTGATAGGCACTTCAGCGGTTCCCTGGAGGGTAGGTTGGTTGTTAGCGCCGGGCTCGGTAACATGGGTGGTGCCCAGCCCCTGGCCATTAAGATGCTTGGTGGGGTTGCCCTGATTGCGGATGTTGATAGGAGGATGATACAGAGGATGATTGACACCGGTTACCTGGACACTTGGACTGACAGCATTGATAAGGCCATTGACATGGCCCTCGACGCCAAGGAGAGGAGGCAAGCCACAAGCATTGGCGTGCTGGCTAATGCTGTGGATCTGCTGGAGAGGCTGGTTAGGGATAACATAGTGCCGGACGTTCTCACTGACCAAACCCCAGCCCACGATCCATTGTCCTACGTGCCCCAGGGGTTAACGGTGGAGCAGGCTGAGCAGTTGAGGAGGAGTGACCCGAATAAGTACATTGCCATGGCTAGGGAGAGTATGAAGAAGCACGTCCAGTTAATGCTTGAGCTACAGAGGCATGGTGCAGTGACCTTCGAGTACGGGAATAACCTAAGGAAGCAGGCCTATGATGCCGGCGTGGAGGATGCCTTCAAGATACCTGGGCAGATGGAGTACATGAGGCCGCTGTTCGAGGAGGGGCGTGGGCCCTTCAGGTGGACCAGCCTAGTTGGGGATCCCAACGACATATATAAGCTTGACGAAGTCCTGCTGACGCTGTTCGAGAGGAACGCCAGGTTGGTTAGGTGGATTAAGAATGCCCACCAGTACGTCAAATTCCAGGGGTTGCCAGCTAGGGTTGTCTACCTGGGTTATGGTGAGAGGGCCTTGTTCGGCAAGGTGGTTAGTGAAATGGTTAGGAGGGGTGACTTAAGTGGGCCAATATGGTTTGGCAGGGATCACCTGGACAGCGGCTCAGTGGCCTCACCATTCAGGGAGACTGAGGGCATGCTGGACGGCTCAGATGCAGTGGGCGACTGGCCAATACTCAACTACGCACTGAACACGGCGGCTGGGGCAACCTGGACCTGCTTCCACCACGGTGGTGGCGTGGGCATTGGGTATGCAATACACGCCGGCTTCGGCATGGTTGTCGATGGCACGGAGTTGGCTGAGGAGAAGGCGCTTAGGGTGTTTACGGTGGATCCAGGTAGTGGTGTTGTTAGGCATGCCCACGCCGGTTACCCCAAGTCCCTAATGGTGGCTAGGGAGAAGGGCATTAGGATACCGATAATTGATAGGCTTGAGGAGAAGAGTGCGAGGGTTATTGAGGAGGCGTATAAGGAGGGTAGGATTAGCAGGTTCACGTACGACAGGGTTAAGAGGGATCTGCAGGAGTATGTGGAGAGGAAGAGGAACTACAGAACCCCCTTCAATACGTAGTGGGGTGAAGGTAGAGGGCAACAGGTTTATAAGTTAAGTAACAGTACATATTTTTGAACCGGCAAATGAGTGGGGAAAGGGAGTTACCGAAACTGGAGGTTAAGGGCTTCGTGGGGTACATAAAATACATAGCATACCTAGGAACTTATGAGGAGTACATGAGGCAAATAAATAGGGGTTTGCAAAATGACGGTTTGGTTAAAAATAAGGATAAGGAGCGGAAGTAGTAAGTAGATACCTGCGCCATGGCGAACATGGGCTTTGAGGGACTTGGCGCAGATATAATGCTACCCATGGACCTAGCTAAACGCCTTGAATTATGGCTACCTAAAAATGCCAACATATACGCCGTGAGGACGGCATCTGGCGTGGCACCAATATATAGGTTAAGGGGTTACATTGAAGCGGAGGTTATGGTTAATGATAGAAGTATAGTGCCCGTGAAGTTAATGCCCATAATATCCGATGCAATGGAGTACGTACTACTTAGCAATAAAGCCTTAACGGCGTTGGGTGTTGTGATAATAAGTGCTGATGAGGGTCTTTGGTGCCTGAGGGATGAGTTGGGTAGGTTGGTTAGGGATTCCTGTAATCCACCTTAAGTATAGTTAGTGGGTCTTTAGTTAATGGACTTAATACGTTTAGTCTTTATAATCCTAAAAATACCTAATGTCATTACCTTATTGCGCCAATACTAATTACGAGTATTTCTATGCTACTTGTTTAAAATTTAAAAGGGGGTTCATTGCACGTGCAGTGGGGTTATGCATGGTGTTCCCGTTGGATAGCCTGCAGGATTACCAATTGATATTCAAGTCTGAGCATGAAATGCTTAGGAGGGTGATTAGGGAGTTCCTTGAGAGGGAGGTTGCACCACACGTCCTTGAGATTGATGATAAGGATGAGGTGCCCATGGACCTACTGAGGAGGATTGGTGAGCAGGGGCTTTGGGGGATTGGGATCCCGGAGGCTTATGGTGGGCAGGGTGGTGATGTGGTTTCAACGGTGATACTCATGGAGGAGCTTGGCAGGGTGGCACCATCCATAGCCGTCATTAGGACTACCAACGACGCCTTCTCAATACCGGTAATGCTCTTCGGCACGGATGAGCAGAGGAGGAGGTACCTACCACCCATAGCTAAGGGTGAGGCCTTTGGGGCGCATGCCATGACTGAGCCATGTTGCGGCTCTGATGTGGCCGGTATACAGACTAGGGCCGTTAAGAGGGGTGATAGGTGGATCATCAGTGGTAGGAAGATACTCATAAGCAATGCCGACATCGCCAAATACATGATCGTCTTCGCCAGGACGGCTGAGCCACCTACGGGTAGGCGATGGTATGGGTTAACAGCCTTCATAGTTGAGAGGGATACACCCGGGTTGAGGATTGGGGCAAGGTTTGAGAAGAGGGGGCTTAGGGGCAGCCACGCAATGGAGGTCATTCTAGACAACGTTGAGGTCCCTGATGAGAATAGGGTGGGTGAATTGAACATGGGCTTCGTGGTGGCCATGGAGACCTACGACAGGACTAGGGTTGGCATAGCAGCCCAGGCCCTCGGCATGGCCCAGGCGGCCTTTGAAAGGGCCTTCCAGTACTCACTCCAAAGGACTGCCTTCGGGCAGTACATAGCCAACTTCGAGGCAATTCAATTCACCCTGGTTGAAATGATGGCTGACTTAATCACAGCCAGGTATTTGACGTACCTAGCTGCTTACCTGGCTGATCAGGGTAGGGAGGAGTTTAAGTACGTGGCCAGCCTGGCTAAGTTCTACTCCACCGAGGTTGCGGAGAGGGTGGTATCAAAGGCCATAGATGTACACGGGGGAATTGGCGTAATCCATGAAACAGGGATAGAGAGGTTCCTTAGGGATGTTAAGATAACGGAGATCTACGAGGGTGCAAACAACATCCAGAGACTAACGGCTTTTAGGCAATTGTTAAGGGTCCTATCTAAGAAGGGCTTAGTCAACCCTGAGGCGGCTAAGGCAATTACTTAACCCCAACCATCGCAAATCCACCATAGCCATTTAAGAAAAATCTTAAATGCCTCGTCACAGCTTATTACATCACAATGTATAATATTAATAAACTCATTGAGAGCATTCACAAGGTCAAGGTGCCGCTGGAGGCCATAGGGCTCATGATTCACTTCAGGGATAGAAATCGCGAAATTGAGGGGTTTTTCACCAATGTGATAAAGTATCGCGGAGTCTCGCTTATTTACGGGCCACGTGGTGCAGGTAAGTCAACACTTGCAAAGGTTCTCGAGGAAGAGGTGAAGGAGGTTGAGGGCTTTAATGACCTCGTGTTTGTGCGTTACACCTTTGAGGAGGAAACCATAAGGGAGACCCAGGTAAGGGTACCAGGTTTAGGTATTGATATATTACGTGAACTGGAGGATGCAGCCAACGTTAATGTTAGTATGGACCCCATCACCCTAGGTATCAAATTAATAAAGCCAGTCACAGTACTTGCTAGGGCGTTAAGGAACCATAGCCTTAGGGATAAGAGGGTTATCGTTGTTTATGACGATATAGACAGGTTTTTGAGGAAGTACGGAGGATACGAAATGCTTGAGGCAGTGGCAAACAAGATTCCAGACATAATAAGGGAGCACGACGTTTGAGTGAAGGCCTTATTCACCGTCAGTGATCAGGCGGCTGTAAACGTGGTAAGGAGGTTAGGTGGTAAGGGTGGAATGAGGGTTTACCTCCTCTGGAACCTGCCTAGGCAAGCATTCGTGGAGGTTATTAACGAGGTCGCCGAATTGACAGGGGCCAAGGACGTGAATTCTGAGTTATTATGGAACCTGCTTGGCGGTAATATGAGGGAGTTCGAAACCCTGGTAGGGTATGGCTGGGACTATAGGCGATGGATTGAAAGGCAGGCTATAATAAGGGTCATAGACACGTTTAGGACATACCAGGAGGAACAGGGGCTTAGCGGTATCAATGATGTGCTAGCAAGATTGATCGAGAAGGGAAAAGCCGCGGCCAGTAGTTACGGTCTCGGCGAATTCACCGGTCAACCCGACGCAGTGGAGGGGTTCTTCAACCCCCTTAGGGAGAACACCATGATCTACCTAGGGCTACCTGGACTTGAGGCCTTGTCCGAGATGCCCAGTGAGCCCTGGATCGGCAAGTACTTCGCCTACCAAATCCCGGCATATTACTGGGTGATAAAGGCCATGGTTAAATCAGGCAAGATTAATGTGACGCCTGAGGAGGCTCTCGATATAATCAACCACGTTAAGGAGTGAATAAAACATTATTAGTTATTATTATTTATATTTAATGACCCCTTCCCGCCCTTTTTGGGCGGGTTTAACCTTGGGGGTCTCGGGTGTTGCCCCCTCCTTGGGGGTTATTGGTTTCGCACCATTCGTTGTTACGATGTAGCTGAGTATTTTCCTTGGTATTGGTGCTTCATAGCCTGCTTTCTTTGCTATATTTCTTGCTGCGTTTATGTCTGCGTTGATTTTTATGCCCGTGGTTTCACATACATAGAGTCCTCTCTTGACTCTCCCGTTTTCATGCTCCATGTTACATATTGAGCATTGTTTGCTCGTCCCATACTCATTGACCACATTGAGCTTAATGCCGTACTCCTCAAGAACTTCACCCAGCCACTTAATGATTTTCGCATACCACCAAACATTGGTGTTATACTCATTACCGTCGTTCTGACTGACCATGTATGGGTAGCCAATGAATACCTCGTCAATGCCCATCTGCCACAAGGTCTTCGCCAGGAACCTAATCGCCGTCCTGTAGTAGTGCCTTAGCCTCTCGTGTTGCTTGTAAACCGCATGTAGGTAGAATGCGTGGTATTTACGCCATGACTCGAATCCGTGGTTCCTCAACCAATCCCTAATCGCCTGGTAGGTGCCTATTTCCCTCTTCCACCAGTAGTACTCAGCCTTTATTGTTGAGCCTTTGATTAAAATCGCAGTGTCACTGTGGTTAAACGCCACTGCGAATAAATTATTCAAACCAATGTCTATGAAAGCCTTGTTATTGCCCTTAGGATTCTCTATCCGTATCTTCTCGTAGGCACCCATCACGTAACCTTTTGGGTTACTCCTCGCTGGCTTCTCGCCAACGGTAATCGGCACATAGGCGAACCACCTACCATCCTCAAGCTTAATCACCAACGTGCCTTGTTTACCACTCCACTTGATTCTCCCAGCGTACTTTACTCTTAAACCCCAATCCTTAAGCACCAAATAGCCCTCGCCATTGTTGATTGGCTTAATGTAATACCTATCGTTCCTAACCAGAATCCTTAGCTCCCTCTTCCCAAGCACCTTGTCCTTTCAGAAGCCTGGTGGTGATGGCTTTCTGTAAAACTTCGGTAGTCTGCCCTGCCTATATAACTTAAGCAACTCGAAGTATGATTTCCAAGCATTGTTGTTTAGGTTAACCACCTGACCAGCATTCACACCCAACACACCCTTATACCTGTGGTAGAACTCGTGCTTCGTGTCCCTGAAGTCCACCCTACCCGTTTCCCTAAACTGCACCAACCTAGCGTAGTTCAACTCATTCCATAACTTAGCAGTGGCATCAGCTATTCTCCGCAACCTCCTTTCTTGGGCACCATTAGGCAGTAGCCTCAGCCTAACAGTCCTCTTGCCTCCATCCTCCTTCTTACGAGAAGAGGGAGTGCCTGGGTTGGCGAAAAGGGTGGGTAATCGACCCACCGGCTCATCCAAGGAGGAAAAAGGCACCAACCCAGGCACCAGGTCCCCAGCAAGGCAGGGTTTTATAAACCTGATACTGAGCCCCACACAGCAGGGCAACCCACCCTAAAGGGCGAGGCTTGTAGTTCATTTAGTCACTACGATCCTAACATTCCTGAAGTAATTACTCGCTAAATCATCCAGGTAACCCCTCCTGGCCCTTGCATAGTCAATATCCTGGCGATTCAAGACCGCGTTGAATAACCCCTCAACACCCAGGTCTACAGTGAGTACGTATTCACCATTAGGTGACGCAATAAAGCTGCCGCCGAGGACATCGCGACCGTCTGGGTACTTATACCCAGTCCCTAGGGACGCTACGAAATAGGCGGAGTTCTCAAACGCCCTAACCAGGCCGAGGCTCCTCCACAGCTGTACCCTATCAACACTTATACTGCCTGGGTTCGCTATGATGTCTACGTAATTCAACGCAAGGACCCTGGTAATCTCCGGGTACATAGCGTCAACGCATATCACGCACCCAACCCTCCAACCACCAAGTTCGACAACCCCAAGTCTTTTACCATTACCTACTCGCCCCCTTTCGTGAGTGGCCTTAGATGGCATTATCTTCTCCGAGTAATTAACCAAACCATCACCACCAACAATCGGGCACACACTGACTACCCTATTACCAAAATCAACATACACACTACCACCAATAATTAGGGCACTAACCTCACTAGATACCTCCCTAAGTAAGCCGATATACTCGTCAAACTCCACACGACTCAAAACCCTAGTACCCACCCAATTCTCAGGGAGAACGACCAAATCAACAGACAAACCCCTAACCAAACCCCTTAACCAATCAATGCCCTCAACATAGCCACTAAACCTCCTGACCTGGGCAACACCAACCCTAAACACCTCACCCACGCCAAGCATGCCAACCCCGCCCTAAAGAACATCCAGTTAAATACTGTAATTAAAATCCAGCGTGATTGATGTGGATGAATGAAGTATCAATACTTTATTCGGGGTTGATCAGGGCAAAATTTTGCCATGGGTTGATCAGTAAAACAATGGTTAAGAAGTACACAAAACACCTAGATTAATGTATGCCGTATTCAGTAAGTAGGTCGTCTAGCCTCCTCGCCTCTTTCTTTAGCTGTTTGATCCAGGTTGTTGGTGCTTCGTTCCACTCCCTCTCTGTGTATATGAAGAACTCGATGCCTGGTTCAAGGAGGTCTGTCAGTAGCTCCCTCCTCCTTAGGTGGTTTAGCCCCTCTACGTCATTGCTTATGATTACGAGGTCTATATCGCTATCGTCCCTGTAATCACCCCTAGCCCTTGAACCAACCACGTACACATCAATTAAGTTAATCCTGCTCTTAACCTTACCTACGAATTCTAAAGCCCTCCTCAGCATCCTCACCTGGCTCTCTAACGCAGATTTCGCCTTACCCATTCAATCACCCTACTAGCCCTCTCAAGGGCCTCCTCGGCATCAGCCCTAGTGTAGATTTCGTACGGTACTGCATTGGCTGCATCAGGATACCTACTTGTAGTGTAATGCGCTGTTAATGCCCTTAAATCATCAATTATTGGCGATACATCAAGGCCAAGTTCATCCCTAACCAGGTAACCCATCTCCACCAGATCATGCCCCCTGTACGACCTACCCCAGGATAATAGTAATGCTTTCAATGCCTTCTCGACGGCCTGCTGAGCCCAAAATGCACTGGCGTAATAATCACCTGAGTTCAGGGAATTCCTAGCCGTCTCCAGATCCCTAACCGCCTGCATGAGCCACTTATCGCGCTCAGTCATCTTCTCTAAATCCTAAACCACCCAGCTTAAATACCCACCCACAGCCAACCAGTGTTTATATCCACTTTAACACCTAGTTGAGTTAATGAAGTTTTAATGATCATTTACAGGGTAAGGGAATTAATTAACTGTGGCAATATTGTTTATTGTTTACTAGTCATGTTGATTTTCCTAGTAAGGTTAATCACTATGCATCTTGGCCATTGCCTAGTATGACTCCTGGTCTTTTGGTTAAGGTTTACTTAGTCAACAGCACTAGCATAAAATCATGGGTACTTTCATCGATGTTTACGCTAACGCCAAATGACATTTTGCCTATGTTGCCATGAGCCGCTCAGCAACCTTAACCATACCATTCAACAACGTTAATTGGCTGTACGCGCTTAAGAGTGGATATCCTTGAACATATCCTTCAATGAGTATAGCGCATCAATGCTAATACCGTAACCTACATTAAAGGTATGTGAGGTCTTTAAGAGTCTTAGAGAAGGTCGGTATGAGGATGCTGGTGAGAGAGGGCATTCACGTACATGATGTTTTAAGTTGGGATGTGGAGAAGGTGAGGGACAAGATTAAGGATGAGATTGTAGGTTATTTAACCATGCCACATTGCGCTTAGCAGTAGTGTTGACGCTAGCATGCTTGTCATGTCGTTGATGTCGAAGGGTGGCGTTACCTCAACCACATCGAAGACCCTTGGCCTAAGCCTCTTAGTCATTTCACGGACTAGCCTAATCACCTCCCTGGACGTGAATCCACCTGGGGATGGGCTGTTGACGCCTGGGGCGAAGGCTGGGTCAACGGCATCCAGGTTAACGCTAACGTGAGTGACCCTATCCCTGGCACCCTCCACCAACTCATTGATCACGTTCTCCACTCCATGCAAATCAATGTAGTCCATTGTGTATACTTGAATACCCAGCTTCTTAGCTTCATCAAGTAGGTATGGTGCATTTGAATGCGGCCTAACACCCACGATGGCTATGAACACCCCTGGGTCAACCTCCCTAATCCACCTAACCACCTGCCCACTCGTCAAGCCCTCACTAACCACCCTAACGTCTGGGTGCGCGTCAAGTAGTATGTAGGCTAACCCACCGTTAACAGTCCTCCTCAAGCCCCTAAAGGCAGCATATGAGGTGGTACTGTCACCACCAATAACAAGAAGCTCCCTAACCAGGCCCAGGGCCTCAGCCACAGTCTCCTCAACCCTACGCCAAGTCTCCCTATGATCACCGACAACCACATCAACATCACCAAGGTCAACAATACTCAACCCATCATGTATCATGGGTGAGGTGTACAGCCATGACCTAACCCTGGTTGGAGCCAACCTGGAACCCGGCCTAGTGCCCACTGCCCCATCCCAGGGGACACCGAGGATACCCACATCACCTCTAACCCAGCCCCTCCTAATCACCTCACCAACCCTAACATCCCCAGGATCCTTAATGAACTTATACATGGACTCCCTCACGAAGGGCATGACTAGGCATTACCACTGTGTTATTAAAAAGTTATTAATTTACTTAACAACTAAACATCAAGCACCTTAATGCCAAGTCTCCCTGCCCTCCTCCTTAGTCTCTCATCGAAAGTGAGCAGAGGTTTACCTAACCTATGGGCGATACCCAGGATAACCATATCATTAAAGCTCCCAAGCCCTAAATTCATCCTTAACATAGTATGTAGCGCCCATTCAATGGCATCACCTTCGCAAACAATTGTGGTCTTCCCATATTTAACAATGCTAGTAATTATTTCTGCAACCTTCTCAGCTGGTATGTTAATTGATCTAAAGAACCACGCTAACTCATAAATAACAATGGTGGGAACGTACCATTTACTGAGGCTATTCAACACCTTATCGGCCTTAGCATGCTCCTTTGAGTCCTCAATCACGTAAAATATCAATACATTTGTGTCAATTACCAACTCTTGCATTGTTCATTAGCCGTCTCTCTGGAGGCGGTGGGTTATTCCCACCGTCTCCTTCTCGACGGTCTCCCTGGGGCCGCTCACCGCAGTGGCTCCCCAACGGTCGCCAGGGGTACGGTTAGGGTGTTGGGGATGGGTTTAAACTTAATTGGGATTCCCCTTGTGGGTTTCATAACTATTAGGTTGCCGTTTGATGTTAATGGGGATACGGCTAAGGAGTTATTATCAACTGCTTGGTTGTTCAAAATAGCTACACATAGGGTCTTATCCTTAGCGAGGCAGCAAAATCTACTGCCTGGGAGCAAGATTGGTTGGAAGAACATGTTTAGGGAAGTGGCCTATGGAATTATCCCGAATCGTAGGTATGCTGACGGTGCCGTGACTCTCGTAATGGGCATCTACGAGTCTTGCAGGACGTTGGGCGTTGACTTTAGGGGTGTTGAATTGGGTGATTGGCTCATGTTTCAACAAAGCGAATTGGAGTACCCTGCCAAAAGCATCACCCTAAAGCCCAATTATGAGTTTCACGTGACTACGGTTAGGTTTGATGGGTCGGTTGGTAGGGTTGTTATAAAGCCCACAATACCCAAGAATTATGAGAAGCTCCTAGGTGCAATCACCACCAAGCGTGTTGGGTACATGGGTAGGGTTGTGGTTAGGGACTACGGTGTTAGGGGTAGTCAACTGTGGGTTCACGGTGAGGTTCAAGTAACAATACCGATGGATGTTTATCATGAGCGCATGGCTAGGCATAAACGCAATGGTGGTAAACTATTTGGTGGCGTCGATGTTAACACCGATAGGATTAACCTAGCAATCATTGATGAAGACAGCGAACTCATTGATAACAAAACATTCTGGTTCAGTGAGGTGACTGCACGAGGCTTTCCCAAGCACAGGGCTTGGAGCATAATTGGCATGAGGGTTCACGAGATGCTTAATTACGCCTACCACCACGGCGTTAAAACATTATTCCTAGAAAACCCGGATGTTCTCGGTAGGCTGAGGCTAATGTGGGTTAGGGGTGGCGATAGGAGGCATGAGAATTACAATCACAAGGTCTCAATATTTAGAAGCACAATCATCGAGAAAATAACCATGAAGGCACCACTATAATTAGGCTCGGTTACGTGAATCCAAAAGGTACAACAAACTCAACAGAACACGACGAACTAATGAGAAAGTACAGGCTAGACAAACACACAGCATCAGCCTACTCAATAGCCCTAAAAGGACTCACCCACCAACAAAAATAAACACCACAAATAACCACGAAAATCAAAAACAGCTCTCTTCAATCAGTTTATTAATATCATCAATGTTTAATTCCCTGCCTAACTTAATCTTTGGTATCTCCTGAACGACCTTCCTGATAACGATCTCGTCGCCCCTAACTTCAATACTAACTAAATCGCCAATCTTAATCCCTAGCTTCTCCCTAACATAGGCAGGTATCGTAATTCGGTAATTTCTGGTAACCTTAATTAAATTCTTCATAAACTGTGGTATGCTTGGTTCCTTAATAAGTCTTCACTCGTAATCTATAGTTTCCTAGTCATTACCACTGCGAATTATGTTCACCAATACTGTGGCATATAACTCCTCTCTTAATCTTACTGTTCCTATCTGAACGTAGCAGCTATAATCCTTCCCTGAAATCCCCTTAACGGCTATTCCCAGTAGGCCAGCCAGGTAATCGTTGGTTAAAGTCTCCCTTTCGGCCCAGAGATTATTGCGTTTGAGGACAAGGGCTCCGCTTCAGCATCATCCTCGGTCGCTGAGACCTAGAGTGTGTTAGGGAGTACTGGAGTACTAAAAATAAGAACTATCCCAATGAGTGCTTCCCCAGAGACCAAGCCTCCATTGCAGTTGAAAAACCATATAATTAACAAATAACGAGAAGTAATCAAAACTACCGAAAAGTAACGACAAACTCAAGAAAAACTCAAGAAGCCTATCGCTCTCGAAGACGCTATTTACTAACGCCACCGTTAGCTCTTCCTTCCCCTTCCTCGTCTTTAGCCTTAACCTTACCCTCACCGCCAAGGTTAACCACCCAGGGGTAATAGCCTACTAATCCTCCCGTTTACTTTAACAGGCTCCTTAAGTACGTATAGTCTACACAATCCTACTTATGCATGTTCTCTCACCATATGGTATAAAAACCTTCTGTAATTAGCAGGATCGGCTCTTATTCTCTAGCTAGTTCATTTAATTTGTAATCATCCTAAACTCTGCCCATTACGTACATCTCCGTTAGCTTATTGGACGGTGTTGAGAACACGATCTTAGTAGGCCCCCACTCAATTAACCTGCCGTCGTAGAGGAAAGCCACGTAGTCTGAGATCCTCATGGCCTGCTGTGGGTTATGAGTGACCAGTACTATTGTTATGCTTCTACGTAGCTCAGTAATTAACTGCTCTATCTTTCTCGCATTAACGACGTCCACCATTGATGTTGGTTCATCCATTAGGAGGACCTCTGGTTTTAACGCCAATGCCCTGGCTATGACTAACCTCTGCTGTTGACCACCAGATAGTTTACCGGCTGGTGAATTTAACCTACTGTTCACCTCATCCCATAGGTGCACCTGCTCAAGCACAGACCTAACAATCTCCCTTAGCCTTGCCTTATCCTTAACGATGCCGTTTGCCCTCAATGCGTAGGCTATGTTATCGTAAATGCTCATGTGTGGGAATGGGTTAGGCTGCTGAAAAACCATACCAACCCTCCTCCTAAGCACCACAGGGTCCATTGAGAATATGTCTTCACCATCAAGTGTCACCTTACCCTCAACCCTGGCATCCCTGTTCAGCTCTATTATCCTATTAAACGTCTTAAGTAGTGTTGTCTTCCCAGAGCCGGAGGGGCCCATTATAGCGAAGACACTGTTCCTAGGTATGGCTAATCCACTAACATCCTTAAGTACATGCACCCTCCCAAGCCATACATTAAGTCTCTCCACCCTGATTACGATGGGCTTGGAGTCACTCACGTAAACCACCCTTGCTTAACGATAACCTAACGGCAATGTAAATGCCGAGTACGATTAAGGAGAGAACTAGCGATGCTCCCCATGCAACCTCCTGCCAATTGGTATAGGGGCTGAAGGCGTAGACAAATATGAGCACCGGCACGGCGGAGACTGGGGATAGTGGGCTGTTGGCGAGTATGTCGAAGGATGTGGCGGTGGTGAAGAGAAGTGGGGCGGTCTCCCCAAAGATCTTAGCCATTCCAATTAAGACACCTGTAATTACCCCACCCTTACCTTCCGTAAGTATGATCTTAGCCACATGGCCCTCCCTTAAGCCAAGGGCCACTGCAGCCTCATAGACCACCTCCTTGGGTATTTTCATAGCCTCCACAGCCTGTATCGTGGTGTACGGTATCATTATCACGGCTAAGGCTATTGAGGCCGTGAGGGCGCTTAATCCAAGGCCCAGTGCCAGCCCAAAGATTAGGAATACAGATATTCCAATCACTATCGTCGGGAACTCAACCATAATATCCATCAGCGCCCTACCCAACTTAGCGATAGGTGAATCCTCATGCAGAGTTATGTGGAGGGCTGTCAGTAGGGAGAGGGGTGTGGCGATGGCCATTGCCATACCAACTATTAGTAGGCTACCCTCTATGACTGTGCCTATGCCACCTAGGCTATTAGTGCCCGGTAGTGGCGGCCTCTTGAGAAGGAAACCTAACCCAGCCTTAGCTAGCACTAATGCGCCATTATAGGCTACGGCCCCTAGTATCCAGAAGAATGGTGCAAAAACCAGCGCGGTTGCTGCCAGTGTCAAGGATAAGATTAATGCTTCTTGGCCCTTCACCTGGCACCACCCCTCAGCAAGACTAACTTAGACGCAATGATGAAGGTAAGCCCTATTGCGAAGAGCAGCAGCGCCAGGGATAGCATGGCGGATTGCTCAATCTGGGTATAGGCGCTTCCAAACTGGTTAGCTATCAGGGATGGTATTGTTATGCCGGGTGACAGTAGGCTTTGGGACACTTTAAGAACTCCACCCACGGTTAATGCTACAGCCACGGTTTCACCAATCCCCCTACCAAGGGCTAGGCTTAATGCGCCAAGTAGGGACTTAGCTATGTAGGATAGCTTTATCTTGACAGCATCCAGCTTCGTAAGCCCCAGGGCGTAAATACCCTCAACCATGACGCTGGGCACTTGGGCATAAACCTCCCTAACCAGTGATGAGGCGAAGGGGGTTATCATCACGGCTAGGACTGTGGCTGCGAGCAGATAAGAGCCGCCAATGGGTCTTGTGGAGAAGAGTGGTATGAAGCCTAGGTTACTGTGAAGCCATGTGAACAACGTTGGGTTAAGCGTAGGTCCAAGCACATAAAGCCCCCAGAAGCCGTAGATTACTGTTGGGAAGCCAGCCATCATATCGTTAATGGCTATTAAAAGCCCCCTTAACCTACCTGGAGTAAATTCATTTATGAATATTGCTGAGCCCACTGCAAGTGGCATGGACATGGTCACGGCAACTAGGGAAACCACGAATGTCCCATAGATGGCCGCTAGGCCGCCGAAGGAGCCTGCATTTGGATCCCACCTATTCGTCGTGTAGATTAATAAGCCCTCCTTGGTGAGTGCAGGTAGTGAATAGTACACTAGGGCCCCTAGCATGGCACCTACCAATGCAACCACAATAATGACACCTAGTGATGAAAAAGGCCAGCCCCTGATTTTAACCACAAACTCTGTCTTCATACTCTCACCCAATTAAGTTAGCCACCGGCTTACCGTTACACGTCATGTCATTGCCAAGTTCATCAACTAGCTTCTGCGCCACTGCGCTAGGTAATGGTACGTAACCCGTAAGCAGCTCATGCTGCCCCTGGGTTAGTATATATTTAAGGAATAGATATACGGCAATAGCCTTATTGCAGTCAGTGTAATTAGCTGGCGCATGCAGGTAGGAACCGCCGACTATCGGGTATGCGCCTTGTGCCTTTATATTCATGAATATGCCGGCATACGGGTACCAATTATCGAGCACACTGGGTAACTGAGCTAAGTTCACTGCGTTGAGCGCGTTGAGCGTACTGCTGGGACTTGGGATCACGAACTCCCCCGTGGCTGGGTTCCGAACAGCAGCAACACTTAGATTATTAACTATGGCGTAGTTAAGCTCCACGTAACCTATAGACCACGGGTTCTGCTTAACATAAGCAGTAACGCCTTCGTTACCCTTACCACCAAGCCCAGTACCTAACTGGTCCACTGGCCAGTTAACCACGTAACCATAACCCACACCACTACTCCTCCAAACCTCTGAGGATTTCTGGAGCCATAAGGTTAACGTGAAGGTGGTTCCACTCCCATCACTCCTGTGGACAGCTATTATCCTCTCGTGCGGGAAATGGAAACCGGGGTTTATCGCCGTTATGTTTGGATCATCCCAATACTGTATCTTCCCCGTGTAAATACCGGCTATTATATCCGCTGTGAGGTTTAAAGTGCCCTTAAAGCCGGGTATATTGTATATGAATGCCTCGGCACCTATAGAGTCAGGTATAGTAACCACCTTGCCGTAAATCTTCGTGGCATTTTCATAAAGCTGCGTTGGCATAGGTACATCAGAGGCCCCTATATCGTAAACACCCTGCAGCAGCCTAGTTACACCTGTCCCACTACCAACACTATCATAGGTAATTGAAATGCTGGGGTAAATCGATGTGAAGTTACGTATCCATACCTCCATCTGAGGATATATCCATGTAGAGCCACCAGCCCTAATGGTAGCACTCACCATAAGACTAGTAGTGGTGACGACTTTACTAGTGGTAGTGGTGGCTTTACTTTGGCCAGAGTTCTTAAACATCAATGAGTATGATGCTACTACTGCTACTGCAATCACTATTACTATCACTACCCCTAGTATTACCGGTTTACTGGTTAGGCTACCCATCGCTTAGGCATTCAACCTTACCCTATAAGTGCGTTATGTTAGTAAAATAGGAACATTATATATTGATATATAGAGAAAGTATACTCAATTGCATATAATACATCATTCTACTTCGTCTTAACCCTTAACCTTGAATATGTAGACTGGGTAAGCTACACCCCTATTGTAGGGTAGTATGACTACGCCCTCACCGAACCTGGCCACCATGGTGTAGTTGCTTAGGTACTGGGTGGTGACTAGGTAGACTGTGCCGTTTAGGCTTAGAGCCGTGTCCAATGGGTTATCGCTAACCACCACGCCTCTACCGAACCTATCGGCTAGGTGTATGAATGTGTATAGGCAGTAATCGGTTACGTACGTACCATTCAAATGGTGTGCAACGTAAACCCCAGCCTCATAGGCGAACCCCTCCTCGAGTGGTGTTACGCAAGCCCTTGAGAATGGGCCCTGGACCGTAATGACCTCGGGCCCTATTGAGGGTATTACGTAATTCACTATTGATGACCATGACCAGGCTATGTCGAGGAGAACCAACACAGCTAACAAAGCCGCTGAAAGCGCCCTAGGCCTAGTTGCCAATGGGGCTAGGGCTATTGGTAAGGTTAAGGCCCAGATCCACCAGGAAATGAAACTGCTTGATGGCATTAGGCCTGAGGGGAGTAGTATTACTAGGAGCCAGAGGAGTAGGGTATACAGTATGAAGTTACCCCTCCTCCAATTGTGGCTGACCAGTATTAGGAGTGGCCAGTAGGCGACCACAAGTTGAATCAGGTAACCCTCAATGGCCTGGTATGGTGGGATACCACTTGAGTAGACTAGGCTACTGGATACCGATAAGCCAACTTGGGTGTGGGTTACCGTGAGCATGGTGAAGTTTGTGTAGAAGGCATCTGCAGCAACCCCTATTAGTGCTAATCCAAGCCACCTGGGGTCCCTATCCTTAACTGCGAAGTAGGATATGAAGATTAATGCCGTTAAGGTTGCCGAGACCTGGTGGGCTAACGCCGATAGGACTGTTAAGGCTAGTAAGGGTAGCCAATACCTCTTGTGGGATTCAATGTGCAGGTGCATGATGGCCATGGTTAAGAGCAGCATCACGAGGCCAAGCATCAGCATTGCGAACTCCCAGGATAGGGTGAACATTGTTGGGTATAGGGTGAAGATTAAGGAGGCGATTAAGGCATCACCCTGGTTAACCCTCATCCTCCTAAGCATGAAGTTCATGGAAACCCCCAGTAAGCCCAAGAGGACTGCATTATTGAACTTGAATATCAGCCAGGGGTTAACCAGGTGGGCTACTGGGTAAAGCAGGAGGAAGAGGAGTGGTGGAAGTGCATTAGGCCCCCCGTACCACCTAGTGTAGGTGAAGAAGGTTGGCTTAATCAAATAATCCATTAGGGTTGCGGTGTATTCAGGTGTATCATAGCCAACGAACCACGGCCACGAAACCAGCTCTGGAATCATGCGGACTATGAATGGTATTAGGAAAGCGAACAGGTAACTGTACTTAACCATGAAGGCCCCTGCGGCGTCAATAAAGCCCATCAGTACGTCCCCTATGGCTACGCCGCCATGGTCAATGTAAGCCATGGCCACTAGCCCCACTCCATAAAGCTCAAAGCCGGTAGTCATTATGGAAGCGAGGATCAGTGAACCTGGGGCTGGACCCCAGCTCCCGGCGCCTATTAGCTGATATAGGCCGTTAGTTATTATAAAGTAGTTGAACACTAAGCCAACCCTACCCAGCCACGTTAAGGCTAACCCGATGGTTGCCGTTAATGCCCCAATGCCCCACTTGCTACTTAGCATCCTTAGGAATTGAACGGTTATCCCAATCATCATTAACCAGAGGGTTAAGTCAACCGGCCAATACCCCCTACTTAACTGAATTGAGGTTAGGATAGGTGATGTAACTATGATTAGCCAGGGTGACGCTGAGTTAATCGCATCCTCAAGCTTACCCATAAACATCCCCCGTTGCCACGTAATCTTTATTTTTAAAGTCTTAACGTTCACTTAACCTTAAACTACCAATATTATTAAGTTAAGTTATTTAAGCCTGTTAATCTGGGGATTATTAATGGGCGTGGATATTGATGAAGGCTTTAGGAGGAGGGTTCAGCAGCTCCACGGTAAGGTAATGGAGACATTCATGAGTGGGTCCTGTGAGGGATTAACCTTCGAGGCTATAGGTGACTGTGTTAGGGGTCAGTTAAGTGGGCTTGGCCTAAACGTGGTTGAGGTTAGGCTCCTAAACCTTGATGGTGTTGAAACCAGTAACCCAGATGATGTAAAGTACGTCAGGGCTGTGGCCAATGATGGCCAGGTGGACCACATATTTACATTCGCCGTGGTTAGGCGGAAGAACCTCTACAACGTCCTATACCTACAGTCAGCGGTAAGCATAAAATGACCCCTCCCCGCCTTTAAGGGCGAGACTTTAGGTACGTTGTAATGGATCAATTGCCTTAATTGGTGGATCGTGGGGCTGAAAAATATTTAAAACGGAACTTAGGTAAGTATCCATGGCTCAAATTAAAACACCCAGGGCGGCTTATGTGTTTTCGCTAATAGGTAGTATAATTATTCTAATTAGCGCCATAGTCGAGTTCATATTCACATCAGTCTTCAGCCTAATACCGTTCATCGGCCTATTGGGCATACCCTTCGTTGTGTTATCCATAATTGGCCTCATAGTGGGCGTCTTATCAGTGGCATTATCAATAAGGCTGGGTTCAACGGTAAGCGAGGGTGAGGCCCACGTAATAGGGGCGTTGTTGCTAATTCTGGCGATAGTCAGCTTCTTCACAGCCATCCTAGGAGGTTTCATTGTGGGTTTCCTACTGCTCCTGGTCGGCTCCATACTATCGTTAACCTGGAGACCCTAATCAAAATCCACCCCTCAGCTGAATGATGTGGAGGCACGGCTAACGTCTACCTAGTCACCATACTGTACAACGACCTCACCTCTTTTAATAACGGCCTTAGCCTTATTCATACCCAACTCGTAGGTTAACCACCTGTAGTTGGGTATATTCCAAATAACCACGTCAGCTAGGTAACCCGGCATTAACAAGCCCCTATCCCTTAGGCCTAGGCTATAGGCTGCATTAACGGTCGCCGCCATTAAGGCCTCCATGGGTGTTAGGCCAAGCATATGCGTTGACAGTTCCATGGCTAATTGCAGGCTTAACGACCAGGTGTTGGGGCTGAAGTCAGTGCCTATGGCGATTGGCACCCGGTTACCCCTGAGCGCATTGATGGGCGGCCTTTTACTGGTCCTATTGGTTAGTATGGTTATGGGTAGTAGGGTTGCCGTAACACCCTTATTAGCCATAGCCTTAATGTTGCTCTCAGGGGTGTTTAGCAGGTGGTCCATTGATGAGAAGTTGAAGTCCCTGACTAAGTCACTACACCCAATGTAGGCTAACTCATCTGCGTGGATCCTAACCCCAAATCCAGTCTCAACGGCTGATTTCAGCACTACCCTGGTTTCATCCACGGTGAACGCCCCCTCATCACAGAATACATCCACGAACTTGGCCAAGCCCCTAAGGCCGTTGATTGAGTTGGCCACACCTCTAACGTATTCATCCCTCCGCCCACTTCTCGGTGGTACGTGGGCTAGGAACGTGGGTATGACGTCGACTTTGCTTAGTCTCCCTAATTCATTAATCAACCTAAGTAGCCTAACCTCCTGCTCCATGGTTAAGCCGTAACCGCTCTTAACCTCAATGGTAGTGGTCCCGTGGCTCAACGCCCTGTTAAGCCTACCTAGGCCAATGCTGATTAATTCACTGTCACCGGCCCTAATCGTGTCGTTAATGGTCCTGTATATGCCGCCACCACCCTTAAGTATATCCTCATAGGTTGCGCCCATAACCTTCAACTCAAATTCATCCTCACGGGAGCCGGCGAATAGGAGGTGGGTGTGCGGGTCTATTAACCCGGCCGTGACTAGTAGGCCATCCGCATTCATCACCTGGCTGGCATTGTACCTACTCCTCACCACTTCCCAGGGCCCAAGGTCAGTAATTACGCCATTGTTGATCACTAGCCCGGCGTCCTCAAGAACCAGTGCCTCATCACCTGGCCTCCAGGGCATTGACTTCGCGGTAACCAATTGGCCAATCGGCCCTATTACCAACTGCGCCTTCACGTCATGTTAATGCGCAGGTGTTTAAAGGTGTTGTGGCAATGCATTAATAACCCAAGGGTACCTAGGCGTATGGTTGTTAGGCTGGGTGGGGAGGTGAAACTGAGCATTAGCGACGTTGTGAGGGTGGCTAGGCTTAACGAGGAGGTTGCCCTAAGCGAGGAGGCCCTCGGATTAATGATGGATTCCAGGGCAGTGTTGGAGGGGCTTGTTGCCAAGGGTATCAGCATGTATGGCGTTAACACTGGGCTTGGGGAGCTTTACAACGTGACCGTGGGGGCTGATGAAGTTGCCAGTAAATCAATAGAGCTCCTCATGGACCACGCCGCCGGTGTTGGGGACTATGCTCCCGATGACTGGGTTAGGGGCACCATGGCGGTTAGGGCTCACCAACTATCAAGGGGGTTCAGTGGTGTTAGGGAAGTGGTGGTGGATACGCTCATCCAGCTGTTGAACAGGGGGGTGGTGCCCATTGTGCCTAGGTTTGGTTCAGTGGGGGCTAGTGGTGACCTTGCGCCGCTAGCCCACATAGCGCTGGCAATGCTTGGTAGGGGGATGGTTAGGTTTAGGGGTGTGGCGGTTGAGGCACATGAGGCTTTGAGGGAGGCTGGAATACCTGAATTAAGGTTAAGTTACAAGGAGGCTCTGGCGCTGATAAACGGTAACAGCTACAGTACGGCGGTGGCCCTACTTGGGTTGTGGGATTCCCTAACCCTGGTTAAGGCGGCAATAGCCTCGATGGCACTGGCCCTTGAGGCATCTGGGGCATCCACGGCACCCTTCAACGCCGTTACTGACAGGACTAGGCTACACCCAGGTGAACGATGGGTTGCTGGTGCTGTGGTTAACATGGTTAAGGGTAGTTCCCTGGTCAACCTGTCTGGTAGGCTACAGGACCCGTACTCCATTAGGTGCATACCCCAGGTGGTTGGTTCAGTACTTGACTCAGTTAACTGGGCTGTTGAGACTGTTACCGATGAGGCGAACTCCGTGAGTGATAACCCAATTATCCTAGGGGGTGGTGCATCATCAACCTGCTTCTTCCACGGGCAGTACATAGCCCTACCAGTGGACCTAGCCAGGGTGGCCCTATCGGTATTGGGTAACCTAATTGAGAGGTTAATCATGCAGTTAATGAGGAGGGAGATAAACAATGTAGGCAACTACCTGGCCGATGGGCCATGGAGGGTTGGGTTAATGCTCACGCAGTACACCGCCGCATCACTTGCGGGTAGGTTGAGGGAACTGGCCTCACCATCAACGGTACACAACATACCCACGAGCGGGCTGCAGGAGGACGTGAACTCAATGAGCGCCAACTCAGCCATCAAGCTTCATGAGGCTAACCAAGCCCTATCAATGCTGGTGGCGCTACTGGCCTATGTATCGCACGCTGTACTTAAGGTTAAGGGTGAGTGTGGGGGATGCGGCGGGTTAACCAAGGTAGTGTATAAGTTAATTGATGAGGCAGTTGCCGGTAAGCCTACCATCAACGATGCCGTAGGCTCCATCATGGGTAGGTTAAGTGAACTTGCATCATTAGCTCAATGACAAAATTAATCACTGATTAATGATTATCTCCCTTGCCTCATTAATCATCGTTTCCACTTTCCTAACACCCACCTTAACGTAATCCACGGTTAACTCACCCTCATGAAGGCCCAAACGTGAAGGCCGTATGCGGAATTCCACCCATCCAATACCCAATCACCTAATTGAGAGGCCAAGGTTTTGTGGCCCTGCTCAGCAAGTAAGTATACCACCTACCCTCCCTTAATGCCTCCTGGTACTCAACTGTCTTGAATTTCTCCGCCAGCGCCTTAATAACCTCCTCAGTGGCCTTGTATGCCCTTTCCGATGCATGAACTGGGTCACCCCTATCCAGGTATTCACGGCACTCCGCCATGTAAGTTTCAGCAAATATTAATCCTCTCCCTAATCACCGTCTCTCTGGAGGCGGCGGGTTGTATTCGTTTACCCGCCGTCTCCTTCTCGACGGTCGCCCCAGGCCCCCTCACCGCAGCGGCTCCCCACCCGTCGCCGGGGGTTCCCAGCCACTACGGATCTCGGAAACCCAGGGGCACTAATAAAGGCGCTAAGGTTAAGTTTTATAAACTTATCTGAGGATTAACCATTAACAGAAATAAACACTACAAATGATTATGAAAACCTCTGGGTCTTCCCTGCTTAAGGCGGTGAGTAGCACATCCACTACGTCAATGCCCCTTTCCATCAGCCTCCTGGCCAATTCCACAACATTCTTCATATCGCTTGGCACATTTCATTTAGGTTGGCCTAGAATTTAAGCGCCTGGGTGGGTATCGATGTTGGGTAAAGGTTAAATAGGGCTTTGCCACGTGGCTATTATGGCTAAGAGGGGTGGACCACGTACAGTGGGTGTTCCGTGGAGGTTTCACTTAACGCCTGGCATATTCATGAATAGCCTGGTTCCTGTTGCAGATAACAGTGGGGCTAAGTTGGTTAGGGTCATTGGTATAGTTGGGCACTACTCCAAGAGTGTGCATAGGAGGATACCAGGGGCCAGCGTGGGTGATATGGTCGTTGTCAGTGTTCAGGAGGGTAAGCCTGAGATGAGGAAGCAGATACTTAGGGCAATTGTGGTTAGGCAGAGGAGACCCTTCAGGAGACCGGACGGTACGTGGATTGCATTTGAGGATAACGCAGTGGTCATAGTCACTGAGGAGGGGCAGGTTAAGGGCACTGAAATACATGGCCCAGTGGCCATGGAGGCTGCCCAGAGGTGGCCCCAGGTGGCCTCAATAGCAACCATGATCATTTAAATTCATGAACCGTGATGAGTGCCAGAGACCTGACTCGGTGAGTGAGGGATTTGAACGCTGACCTCCCTTGGCTTGTCAAGTCTCGCCCTTCTGGGGTGAAGGTTTTTAAGATGGGTGTTTTTCTTTCTTTTGTTGTTGCGTAGGTCTGTGGCTGTTGAGTTGGAGGTTGCTAAGGAGCTTAATAGGTTGCTCTATTCAGTTGAAACCATGTACCTTAACATTATTCGTGAGGTTGTTGCTTATGCCGTTAAGCACAATGTTACGAGCGCAACACGGCTTCAAAGGCTTTTTTACCGTAAGTATAGGCAGGAGTATCCGGGCTTGCATGCTCACTTAGTAATCCAGGCGATTAGGCAAGCCTCTGAGGTTGCGGAATCATTCGTTAAAAGGGGAATGAGGAGCTTGGTGAGCAAGCCCTA
>NZ_LCTF01000023.1 GCF_001663375.1 Caldivirga sp. MU80 | reverse complement strand
TATTAATGACCTGGGAGTTATGAATAGGATTACTAGCGATATCACTAGGCTGGTTATTGAGAATAGAGTTAAACCCGTCATCAACCTAATTCCGTGTTTAGTACCCAATATATTCACCACAACTATGGCTGCGAAGAACACTACGGCTATTGCAACAGACTCCGCTGGTGTTATGTTAACATTGAAGCCGAGTATTGGCAATACTGAGGCTAATTGGCTGACGCCTGCTAGGGATATTAATGCGTAGTAGACCAAGGACTCGATCACAAAGCCCAGCGCTAGGCCGAAGGCTAGCCAAGCTAACCTAGGCCCAAGGGCCCTGGTTAACCACACGTAATCGCCACCGGTTCTCGGTATGTGCCTTGTTAACATCGTGTATACTATGATTTGTGGTATCGATAGCGCGAAGGCTATTAGTGAGGCGTAGACTAGGTTAACCCCTGCCACGGTTGGTAGTGAGGCCAGGGTGAAGCCCACTGTACCAAGGGCGGCCCCAACGGACATGTTGGCTATGTTAATGGACACTGCATCCGTGAACCCAGCTGTTTTAACGAGACCAGTAGACTCCCTTACAAATACCCTTCCCTTGCTTCCCATATTAACCATCTAGTAAATTGATTTATAAATATTTCCTTTATTTTAAAATAATCTTTAATTAACTAATTAAATTATGTTCATAACCATATCATGAAACATTTAAATGATGCAATGATGGAGTTCTAACCGGTCTATGAGATATTGCCGAGTTTTTATATTGCAATGCAATGCCTTATCATTGCTTTATTTTATTAAAAAGCTCATTGTTAATGTCCTTACCTAGCTTAACGAGTATCCCCCAGGCTGCTATTACACCTGTGGCCGCGGCCACATTGATACCCCTCGATAGCCCTGCACCATCACCAGCTGCGAATATACCCTCCACTGTCGTCTCCATGAGCTTGTTGACTACTGCCCTCATACTGTAGTACTTTATCTCTGGCGCATAAAGGAGTGTGTATTTTGATGCTAGGCCAGGTACGACGTTATCAACCTTGTTCAGGAACTCCAGCAGGTTGTCAACAACCCTGTGGGGTAAAGCCATTCCAATGTCACCTGGGGTTACGAACTTGAGGGTTGGCTCAACAATACTCCTCCTAATCCTATCCCAAGTGGACCTCCTACCATCCTCAAGGTCACCGAGCCTCTGAATTATTGGCCTACCCCCACCTAGCTTAGTGGCTAACCTGGCTATTGACTTACCATACTCAATGGTGTCCTCCAGTGGATCCGTTAGCCTTATTGATGTTAATAGGGCGAAGTTCGTGTTGCTGCTCTTCCTATCCAGGTACGTCTCGCCATTAACTCCAACGGTCCTATCATCATAGTTCTCCATGACCACGAAGCCACCTGGGTTGACGCAGAATGTCCTAACCTTGTCGTCATGAGACCTGGTGTACATGATCACCTTGGGGTCCATGTATAGGTCCGTCAATGGATCCATGACATACTTAGGCACCTCAACCCTAACCCCAACGTCAAGTGGATTCGGGTTTAACTCAACACCAATCCTCCTGGCCTCATCCCTAAACCACTCAGCCCCAGCCCTACCGGGTGCCATCAGGACTGTCCTGGCCTCAACATCCCCCCTCCTTGTCTTAAGGCGGAATAAACCCCCATCCTTAGACACATGCTCCACCGCCGTACCGACCATGAACCTAACCCCAGCCTCCATTAGGTAAGATGTGAAATTCTCAATAACCCTAATGGACCCATCAGTACCAATGTGCCTCTGCCTAATGGGCACCAGCTGAGCCCCAACCTTAGCCAGGGATCTCTGGTAGTCGCTGAAGGTGGGGCCACTTGGCTCGAAGACCCTATCCACAGGTGCGCCAAACTTAACGAAGACATCATCAACGTAGTTTATGATATCCATGGCCACACTCCAGCTGCCGATTAATTCATGCAGGTCACCACCTATGTCGGGCCTTAGGTTTATTATGCCACTACTGAATAACCCAGCCCCACCAACACCGTGTGTTACGTGACATGGCACACAGACGCATTTACCAACCTTGGCCAGTGGGCAATGCCTCTGCCTTGCCATGTAGCCCTTATCCAAAACAACCACGCTTAAACCACCACCCGCATTCTTAACCAGTTCATAGGCTGCGAATAACCCGGCTGGGCCAGCCCCAACTATGGCGGCGTCGTAGATCATGCAGCCTCACCCCTCCTTAGGTCAACCATGTCCATTGCGTCCTCCCCAGTCCCAATTAACGTGACTGGCACCCCCAACTCCTCGCTCACCCAGTTAACCCACCTCCTGGCTTCAGCCGGTAACTCACCCCAACTCCTCTTCCCCCTGGCCCCCGGGAATAGGGCATCCAACTTTGTTACGGCTATTTGAGTAGGCTTGTTAAGCATGACGGCCCTCTTAGCCAGCTCAACGTTGAATGGAGCCACCCTCCTCAACCTACCCGTCACAGTACCCCTCTCAACCCAACCCCTAGCCTCAGCCTCCTCCGGCTTTAACTCACCCGGTAGTTCACCAGCCCCAACCCTACTGACGAAGGCCTTGAAGACGAGGATTATGTCGCTGACGCTCCTTGGACTAACCCCAACCTCACTTAAAACACCTGAGGCGGTGGTGTCCCTACTCGTCACATATGGGTATGTGCCGTGGTATAGGCTTAGGAAGGTGCCCTGAGTACCCTCAACCACCACAAGCCCACCCCTGCCTAGGGATTCATCAACCTCCCTAGGCACGTCAGTGAGCATGCCGCTCAATTCCTTGAAATCCCTAGCCAACCTAAGCCTCCTCAGGACCCTATCCACCGTTGCCATCCCAACCCCTTGCCCCGTGGAGCCTATGGTCTTCATGAGGTATTCGTCGCTCCTCTCAGCCTCAACATGCCTATCCTCAATCACGCCCGTCGAGTAGTCAACCCAAACCCTCCCCCTGGCCCCAGTTTCCTCAACCTCCCTCATGAGGACTGGTATGCTTAACAAGGCCCCGGGGGCTATCATCAACCTGGTTTGGGTGTTTGGGAAGCAGGATGGGATTATCCTAACCCTCCAAGTCCTGCCACCTAGGTTTACCGTGTGGCCTGCATTTATTGAACCCGTCCTAACGCATATGTCCGGTTTATCAACGAGACTGAGGTATGAGATGACCTTACCCTTACCCTCATCACCGAAGAAACCACCTACAACTACTGTAAGGGGCACTTTTTAATTAAACAATTCAGCCTACTTTTAAGTTTTTCGGTTAATAGTGGGCCTACGTTTAAACAATCATTTAAATATTTGGGAGCGTTTATTAACCCTAACCTGGGTTAACTGAGGTGGACGTGATAAGCCCACTGGACGCCAGGTATAGGGGTGAGCTGGCTGGTTACCATGAATTGGCCTCCGAGGAGGCATTCATGAGGTATAGGGCTAGGGTGGAGCTGCTTTACCTGGGATTCCTTGTGGATAAGTTATCTGGCATGGGCTTGGTTAAACCCATTGATGATGAGGGGAGGGCTAGGTTAAGGAGGCTTAACCTAAGTTACGATGATGTTAAGAGGGTTAGGGAGCTTGAGGTTGAGATTGGTCATGACGTTAAGGCGCTTGAGTATGTGCTTAGGGATAAGCTTAAGGCCATAGGCCTCGGTGAGTACTCACACCTACTCCACTTAGGCTTAACATCAGAGGATGTGAATAACCTAGCCCTAGGCATAATGGTTAGGAGGATACTGCATGGGCACCTGCTACCCAGCTTAGTAGAACTGGGTAGGGTAATGCTGAGGCTGATTGAGGAGTATGCCAACACCCCCATGCTCGCCAGGACCCATGGTCAACCAGCCACGCCCACAACCTTCGGTAAGGAAATAGCCTACCATGCCTACAGGTTATGCACGTGGCTGGGTGAATTAGCCAGATTCAAGTTGACTGGTAAGGTTGCCGGTGCAAGCGGCTCCATGGCAAGTTTCACAATGATAGCCAACTTGGATTGGCCGAGGTTGCTTAGGGACTTCGTAGAGTCCCTAGGTTTTGAGCCTGTGCCCGTGTCAACCCAGATACTGCCCCCCGATAACCTAACGCACCTACTCTCCATGGTTGGTTTGATGGCTAGTTCGCTAGTTAACCTGGCCCAGGACCTGTGGATGTACTCAATGCTGGGTTACATTAGGTTCAGGGGGAGGGCCGTTGGGTCATCCACAATGCCACATAAGGTAAACCCGGTGGATCTGGAGAACGCTGAGGGTAACCTGAAGCTCGGTTCATCAATGCTCATGGAGATCTCCAGGATGCTTCAGGTTAGTAGGCTTCAGAGGGACTTAAGTGACTCAACGGTTAAGAGGAACCTTGGGTTAGCCATGGGTTACGTGATCCTTGGTGTTAAGAGGCTTAGGGCATTCATGGAGGGTGTTGAGGCTGATGTAGATGCCTTAAGCAGCGACCTCAATAACCACTGGGAGGTTCTCAGTGAGGCGGTTCAGGTTAGGTTAAGGTCACTGGGGTTGGTGGACGCATACGAGAGGTCACTTAAAGTGTTTAGGGGATCCAGGATGGGGGCTGAGGATTACCTCGACGCCATTAAGGGGCTTGGGGTTAATGATGAAGTCCTCCTAAACCTAAAGCCAAGTAACTACACTGGTTACGCAGAGTCCATAGCCAGGGACGTGGCGAGTGGCTGCAGGGCACTGCTTAATGAGGTGGAGGGGGTGTGCCGCAGGGAGAGGGAGTCCATGACACAGGTGCTTGGGATTGATTGAATCAATTACCTAAACAATGTTTTAAATCACCCGAAGCATTTATTAACTAAATTAGCCTAAACACGTTAACGTTAAATGAAGAGGGAGTTCGAAATAATCAACTGGAATAGAATTGAGGAGTTGAGCGTTAGATTAGCCGAGTTAATAGCATCCTCAGGCTTCAGACCAACGGTAATAGTAGCTGTAATGCGTGGTGGCTACATAGTAGCCAGGTTATTGTCGGACCTCCTCAACGTACCCAGGGTACTAACAATAACCATAAAGTCCTACACCAGTATTGGGGTTAGGGCCAGCAGCCCAATGGTCATAGCCGGTGAGGTGAATGTTAAGGGTGAGCAGGTGCTAATCGTCGACGACGTCACGGACAGCGGTAATACAATGAGGACTGCCGTCAACTACATTTCAACCCAGGGCCCGCGTTTAATCAAAACCGCGGTGCTCTTCCATAAACCCTGGTCAATGGTTAAGCCCGATTACTACTCATCGGAGACTACCAAGTGGATCATATTCCCGTGGAGCATTGCCGAGGTGTTGAGGCAATTGTCAGTTAACAGGGATCCTGGGGATATCGCCAGGGAGATGGGGTTAAACAAGCACTTCAATGAGGAGATTATAAACAGCATAATTAATATTATTAAGCACACAATGAAGGTCCGTTAGCCCTTAAATATTCATGTGATTAATTAATTCAACGTAATTCTAATCCTAACGAAACGCTTAAAAGGGTGATTGATTATAATGATTGCATGGTTTCCATAGCCGTGTTAGCAAGCCACTCAGCCCTAGACGTACTTGACGGCGCGAAGGATGAGGGGTTTAGGACTGTGGCCGTGGCTAAGAGGGGTAGAGACCTCCCCTACAGGGAATTCCCCGTTGTTGATAGGCTAATACTGGTCGACGACTTCAAGGAAATGGTGACTGAGCCCGTTCTCAGTGAGTTGAAGGCTGAGGATGCTGTATTCGTCCCTAATAGGTCCTTCGCAGTCTACGTGGGGTATGATAACATTGAGGAGAGGTTCCCAATACCCATATTCGGCAATAGGCGCCTGCTCAGGTGGGAGGAGAGGAGCGGCCCCTTCAACTACTATAGGCTACTTGACCACGCGGGCATAAGGAGGCCCAGGACCTTCAACAGCATTGATGAGGTTGATAGGCCGGTCATAGTTAAGCTACCTGAGGCGGTTAGGAGGGTTGAGAGGGGCTTCTTCATAGCTAGGGATAGGGATGATGCGGCGAGGAAGGTTAAGGAGCTCGCTGATAAGGGGATAATAAGGTTGAGTGACCTGGAGCAGGCGTCGATAGAGGAGTTGGTCATAGGGGCCCACTTCAATGCTAACTACTTCTACTCCAGGGTTAGGAGGAGGCTTGAGCTGCATAGTTTCGATAGGAGAATTCAGTCAAACCTCGATGGCGTATACAGGATACCGGCTAGGGACCAACTGGGGCTGGACATTGACGTTAGGTACATTGAGGTTGGGCATGAGCCGGCTACGATTAGGGAGAGCCTACTTGAGAAGGTTTTTGAAATTGGGCACAGGTTCGTGAAGGCCGTTGAGGAGCTTGTACCACCCGGCGTTATAGGGCCATTCACCCTCCAATTCATGGTCACCCCAGAGCTGGACCTGGTGGTCTATGATGTAGCCCCGAGGATAGGGGGAGGGACAAACGCCTACATTGGCATAGGCGGGCAGTACAGTAAGCTATACTTCGGTAGGCCAATATCCATCGGCAGGAGGATAGCGATTGAGATTAAGGAGGCTATGAACAACAACATGCTTGACGAGGTGACCACATGAACATTGAGGAGGTTGTTAAGGGGTACGACGTGGATAGGCTTAAGGTAGTCACCATAGCGAGCCACAGCTCCCTACAAATACTGAGGGGCGCCAAGAAGCTTGGGTTGGGTACCGTGGCTGTGGCTAAGCCTGGTGTTGGGTGGTTTTACAGGCGGTTCAACTTCATAGACAGGGTGATTGAGGTTGACTTCAGCGAATTCGAGAGGTTGGCCGATGAGTTGACTAGGGATAACGCCGTGCTGATACCCCACGGTAGTTACGTTGAGTACGTTGGCTGGAGGAGGGCCCTAAGGATGCCCATACCAACCTTCGGTAACAGGTACCTGCTTGAGTGGGAGGCGAGCCAAAGCAAGAAGATGAAGCTACTTGAATACGCCAGCATACCCATACCCAAGTCGTTTAATGACCCAAGCAGTGTGGATAGGCCCGTCATAGTTAAGCTATCCGGCGCTAAGGGTGGTAGGGGCTACTTCATAGCCAAGGACCCACGGGAGCTCATGGATAAGCTAAGTGGTGTTAAGGATGATGACTACATTATCCAGGAGTACATAGTCGGCGTGCCAGCCTACTACCATTATTTTGCTTCAAGGGTTTATGGGCGGGTTGAACTCTTTGGGATGGATATTAGGTATGAGAGCAACGTGGATGGTAGAACCTTTAACCTAGCCGAACCAACCTTCGTGGTGGTGGGTAACCTACCCATCGTCCTAAGGGAGTCACTCCTACCCACGGTCCAGAGGTACGGTGAGGAATTCTCCAGGGCGGTCTCCGAATTAGTGCCTCCAGGTATGATTGGGCCCTACAGCCTTGAGTCAATAATCAAGGATGACTTAACCATAGTGGTCTTCGAGTTCTCAGGTAGGATAGTGGCTGGGACCAACGTATACATGGGCATTGGTAGCCAGTACTCAGTCCTCTACTTCGATAGACCCATGGATATGGGTGAGAGGATAGCCCACGAATTGGTGACGGCAGCCAAGTCGGGCAGGCTACACGAGGTTGTCACCTAGCCACCTCACACTCCCCTTTAAGGTACACTTGGGTTGAATTGGTTACAGCAGGTTTACCGCAAGGGTCAGGTTCATCCAGTGGTCAGAAGCGGCATTTATCATCACTAGTCCGTGGGCTCTAGAATCATCACCCGCTAAGCATGCACCCTAAAGAACAGCCTCTTATTAAACTAAACTCAATAATAAAAAGTGAAACCCCCATGGTAATTACCCTCTGGCTGGGCCTAATGAAACGGTTACTGCATGGCTGGTTTCCATGTGGTTACAGCGAACGGTTTTACGCCTGAAACCGGTAAGCTCACTTGACCGATATGGCAAGCCGGTTAACGTGGATCATAGTAGGTGTAGTGGCTGCGGTGGCGGTGGTAACAGCAATTGTAGGTGCGGCGTACATGGTGCACGTGTTTAGTAATGGCTACTACCGCTATGGATATTATGGAGGTTACCCATGGGGTTGGATGTGGGGCTGGATGCGGGGTTACGGCAACTTGTATGCCGGGCAACAGCCAAACCGGAACCAATACGGTACCCTAGGTTATGGGTACTTCACCTACTACTCGATAAATGAATCACTTAACATGGCCATGAAGCTACCTGGCAATGCGCATGTTTACCCACAGAACAATACAATAGTATTTACGGGTACTCAAGTGAACCTAGTGGTCATAGCCATGATGAGGGATGATGCTGAACGTATGTTTAACGCCACGGCGCCATCCTATTCCCATGGCGATGTCTTCGTAATATACGGCCTAATAAACCCAACAATAGTAGTATCCGCCGGCGCCATCATTCACATCACATTCATAAACCTTGATGACGATATGTACCACAACTTCGTAATAACCACGGCACCACCACCCTACCCGTACAACGTAATGCCGTATATAGGCATGTATGGTGGCATGGGTCCACAGATGATGCTCTACATGAGGTGGCTACCCCCAGCCAACTATAACTCTGGGTATGCGTATGGTTACCAATACACCGTGTCACTTAACCTACCTGGCACGTACTGGTACATATGCACCTATCCTGGACATGCCGAGGGGGGCATGTACGGTAAATTAATCGTGGTGGGTGGTTAACGTGGTGCCTGTGCTAATACTACCACTGGTAATTGGGGTGTTATTTTGCTGTATGGGTTGGTGGGGTTGGGGATGGGGACCGGGGCTATGGTTCGGGTTTGGGTGGTGGATAATCGGCGCATTAATGTTCCTACTGTTCATAGTGTTAATAATACTCCTCATAATTTGGTTGATTAGAGCCATAAGCCGTGGTTCAGGTTCAAATGCGCATGAATCCCACGGCCCATCGTGCAGCTAACCTTAGGAAGCCACTTGAGTTGATGAATCGTTAAAATTTCTCCTTAACCTAACTATGTTTCTCCCCTTAACCTTAACAACCTCAACGAGCCCCTTCTCCTCAAGCCTACGCACTATCCTCCAGGCCCTAACCTTACTCATTGAGGTCCCTCATAACCTGGTACTGGTAAACCTCACCACCGGACTTAATTATGTACTCTAAAACCTCCCTCTCCTGCCTTGGTAGCAACTTAAGCACATCGAGTCCTTTACCTGTAGGCTGTGGGGATGCATTTGTGCTTGAACCACCTATGCCACTGTTTTGCCTAAGTAGTGTGAATGGCAACGCCATTAGTACTAAGCCGATTATCAACAGTGTTAGTGGGAGGATTAACGGGTAGTAGAACATTGAACCACACATCATACCCATACAGTGGTAGTAACCCATGTAACTGACCATTGGTAATGCAGTAATCAGTGTAACTAGGGCCACCGCCAACACCACCGCTCCAACAATAACCATAGCTACGCCTAGTGAGCTTAACCCGCTGCCCACTTAACCTTAATCATTAATTGCCTATAAAAACATTTGGTGCTGATCCCCCGGGTAAAAATCCTCAATTAATAAACTCTTATAAAAACGGCGGCGCCAGCCTCTCATGCCCATAGTTAGTTTCAATGGGAAGAGCCCTAGGTTGGGTAGAGGTGTGTTCATAGCCTCTACGGCGTACGTTATCGGCGATGTTGATGTTGGTGATGAGGTTAGCCTATGGCCATACGCCGTGGTTAGGGGTGATGAGGACCGCATTTCAATAGGTAGGTTCAGTAACCTCCAGGACCATGCCGTGGTGCACACGGATAGGGGTATTGAGACTGTTATAGGTGAGGGGGTTACGGTGGGGCATAGGGCAATCATCCACGGGGCTAGGGTGGGTAACTACGTGCTTATTGGGATGGGGGCGATACTCCTCAACAACTCGGAGGTCGGCGAATACTCAATAATCGGCGCCGGCGCAGTGGTTACGGAGGGTACCAGGATACCACCCAGGAGCATTGCGGTTGGGGTGCCCGCCAGGGTGATTAGAAGCGTGACCGATGATGACGTTAAGAGGATTATCGAGAATTACAAGGCCTACCTGGAGCTGGCTAAGGCATACGGCAATGGCTCATTATAAGCCGAACAATCACCCCCTTAAACAGCGGATAATTAACTAAGGTCTAATCAGGGTTGGGGGTTGCCGGTTAGTAATGACCTTATGTACCTCTCATAGGCCTTAATGTTCTTGAGCGAGTCCACGTAAAGCACCGTGCATTCACCCTCACACCTAATGTACTTTACAACGTCCCTGTACCTATCCTCAACGATGATTAACGCATTACCCACCTTTAAACTAACCCTCCTCGGTCTCAGGTTGACCCTGGTTGTTTGGGAGAATGGGTAAACATCACTGAGTTCAATGGGGATTAGGCCGTAGGCGCCGTGGTATAGGAATACCCTGACGCCCAGCCTAATGAGCTCACCGGCCACCTGAGTCCTTATGAATGGTTCATCGTAGTCACCGATGATTACCAGTGCGTTGTTTAAGTCACCCATACCCTCAATAAGCCTACGCAGCCTAAAGCCAGCCCACTGAACCTCGGGTCTCGCCAAGTCTGCTTCGTCGAGGATGTTTAACTGGGCTGCATTAACCTTAAGCCCACTGGCCAGTTTGGACACCAATTTACTGAAGAGTGGGCTCCTGCTTAACGCAACATACGCCCTGTAGAGTGATGGGTGTTGCCTAGCCTTCTGCGCCACGTAACCCCACAGGTCATGCTCCCTGATCCTCTGCTTAATCTCGGCTAATTCCCTCGACAGGACCCATAGGTTATGCTGGGCTATTAACCGAACCCTCTCCTCCTTACCCATCTCCAAAAGCTCACCCGCACTTTTACCGCAACCATCAAGTACGTAGCCCCTGTCCAACTCACCCAGCCTAACAGTCCTGCTGCTTAGGATGACCCTGTCATCATTGGCGTAGAGCATGTATGAGGCCGAGTCGAATATGTCTACGCCGAGGGCAACTGCGAGGGGCATTATTAACGGGTGCCCAACGCCGAATAGGTGGATGGGCTTACCAGCGGGTACAGTGGACTTGACCGTGAGTATCATCTTCACTATGTTGGTGAAGTTATAGGATTGAAGTAGCGTTGTTGGGCTACCTATGGCATATATGTCGAAGGGCAGCTCTGAGACAACCCTAGCTGAATAGGCCAGTATGTCCCCATACACCCCACCCTGAGTTGGCCCAACAATAAGCATCCTATGATCCGGGTCCAACTCCCTGAGCATCAGTATTGCCCTTCTAGCCCTCCTAACGGTTTCATTAACCTCAACCTCAACCAGGTCCCTTGGCCTTGGGTAACCCGTGGGTATGTCTAGGATTACCCCTATGTCGCTGCCTATCTCAACCTGATACCTGAGTATTTCATCAGGATTTACGTCGACGTAGCCGTACTGGAGTATTTGATAAGCCCCGGAGTCGGTCATTAGTGGCCCGTCCCAGCCCAACAGTTCATGGATCCCCAAATCCCTGGCTGAATCACCGTAGGTGCCCTTGATTATGTACGCGTTGGTTATGACTTGGCTGAAACCCAAATCCCTAATCCTACTCAACTCAACGTACTGCTTACTTGGGTTTATCACAGGGAATAATGCGGGTGTCTCCACTACCCCATGCCTCGTGTACAATTTACCTATCCTGGCTACCTCATCCTTCTCCACTACTTCAAACATCACCTCCTCCTCGACTGGACGTACTCATCGTAAATCTCCTTAACCCTCCTTGCCATTAACCCAGTCCCCTTAACACCCTCCTCGGTAACGGTCACGTTCTCCCCCACGATTATGGTGTTGGTCTCGTCTATGTACTTAACCATGCCTGGGAAGTACTTCTCAAGTATCTTAGCCAACTCCCTTAGGTCAATGTACTCCTCAATCAATGCAACATCCCGTATGGCCTCAGACCTAATGAGCACCTTAGGGTACCTCTCATTCTTACTGCTGACGACGTTCACAAGCACCATGTTTAACCCCTGGTCTATACCAACCAACTGCCCCCTGTACGATGAACCATCCATGAGGTTGACGAGCACCATCCTCCCAAGCATCCCCATGACCTCAGCGTTGAATCGCCTAGCCCCCTCACCAAAGGCCATACCAGTAGTCCTATACAGTGGCCTTTTTAAACTCTAATAGCCTAAACCAGGCGATGTACGAGTATAAGGGCACCTACAGGGTCACGGGGCTAGAGTATGAGCCAAACAACGTGGTTAAACTTAGGCTTGAGGGTGAAGACGGCCTACTGACGATTGAACTACCAGCCGTGGTGAATAGGTTTAGGGAGGGGGATTCCGTGTTGGTTTCCCTATCAAGCAGTAGGGATGAGAATTATAGGGAGAATTGGAGCGTGTACATGTGGGGCGTGGTCTACTACTCCGGGGAGGACTACGTTAGGTTATCCATTGGGGGATTCATAATGCACATGGAGGGGGGTGTTGTTAAGAATAGGCCTGGTTTGGGGGAGAAGATTTACATTGGTTTAAGGCAATTAACCAAGTGACCCTTTAACCCAATTAGTCGCCGCCACCTGAGGTACCGCCTGTACCCTCCTCACCCTCCTTCTTCCCCTTCTCACTCCCGCTCTCAATCTTGCTGGCGGCTATTATCTCATCAATCCTGAGTATCATTGAGGCAGCCTCGACGGCCGCCTTGTAGGCCTGAGTCTTAACCACCAATGGCTCCACCACGTTGAGGGATATCATGTCAGCCACCTTGCCGCTGAACGCATCAATACCGTACTTCCACCCATCCTCCCTACTCTCATGCATGTGCCTCAGCTCGGTCAATATGTCCACTGCGTCTAGGCCAGCGTTCTCCGCTAGGGTCTTGGGTACGGCCTCTAGGGCGTTGGCGAAGGCCTCAATGGCGTACTGCTCCCTACCACTGACCTTAGCGGCCAATTGCCTAACAGCCTTAGCAGCCTCAACCTCAGGTGCACCACCGCCGGGCACTATGAACGGGTTCTCTATGGCATCCGACACAACGCTTAACGCATCGGTGAGGTTCCTCTCAGCCTCATCAACGAGCCTCTCGAAGCCGCCCCTAATCAGTATGCTCACAGCCCTCGGGTTCCTGCACTGCTCAACGAACACCATCTTCTCGTCCCCAACCCTCCTCTCCTCCACAAGCCCGGCGAAGCCTAGGTCATTCTCCGTTAGGTCGTCTATGTTAGTGACGAGCTTTCCTCCAGTGGCCCTAACGAGCTTCTCAATATCACTCCTCTTAACCCTCCTAACAGCCATAATACCAGCCTTAGCTAAGTAGTACTGGGCTATGTCGTCAATGCCCTTAGTGGTGAAGACTACGTTAACCCCTATTGACTTCAACTTATCCACGTAACCCCTCAGTATGTTCTCCTCCTCATCTAGGAAGGCCTTGATTTGTGTTGGGTCCTGTATCCTAATCTCAGCGTCTATCTCAGGCTTCTCAACCTCCAGTGGTGCGTCCAGTAGGGCTATCTTGGCGTTGGTTATCTTCTTGGGCATTGCGGCGTGCACAACCTCCTTATCAACAACCACACCTTGAATGAGCTGGGTGTCCAGTAGGCTACCCCCATGCTTCTTAACCAGTTGAACATTGTCCAGGTCGGCTATCCACTTATCACCCCTCTGCTCCTTAATCATGGACACTGCCCTTGCCGCAAGCTCGGCGAATTGATCCTTAACGGTCTCACTTATCTTGCCGTGCATTGACGTTGCGGCCACCTTCTTGAGTACATCTATGTTATCCCTATCAACCGGTATGGCTATCTTTGATAGGTACTGAATTGCGGCGTCCAGCCCCTTCTTAAAGCCCGATATTATGACGGTTGGGTGTATGTTCTTCTCAATGAGCTTCTCGGCCTCATCAAGCAGCGCCCCAGCCAGGACAACGGCGGTGGTTGTGCCGTCCCCAACCTCATCGTCCTGTGTCTTAGCTATCTCAACCAGTAGCTTACCTATTGGGTGTTGGACATCCATCTCGTTTAGGATGGTGGCGCCATCGTTCGTTATGGTTATGTCGCCTAGGCTGTCGATGAGCATCTTATCCATGCCCTTGGGGCCTAGGGTTGTGCGCATAACCTCAGAGACGGCCTTAGCCACCATTATGTTTATCCTGAGTGCCTCCTTGCCGAAGGCCCTCTGGGTCCCTTCCTTAAGCACCAGTACAGGGACACCACCTATCTGCGCTATGTAAGCTTGTTGACTCATAAGCGCCCTTAAAAACCGCTTCTATATAAACCTTTCCCAATGCTAAGCGAGCCCACCCTTAATTAATAAGCATGAGAACGAGACACGCCATTACACGGCCGGTAACCAGGAGTGCTAAAGGCTAAGTTGCATGATGCTCCATTACCTCTATAGATGCATGGGAAGCCATCGGTATCATGGGCTTAACTACATTAGGCAAACGTCTTTAACTTAATTCTATATATTATGTCACATATTTAACTTGAACTATAGAAAGAAGGCAAGGAATTAGGCATGTGGGTAATGCTTAAATATACCCCAACGGTAAACCTACTGTGCACTACTTAGAGGGCCTTGAAAATGTAAGGATTATAAATAGTTTCCTCAGAATATTAAATAAGGATTATACTAGGGATTTCTGGAGCAGTAGTGTTGTTGAGGAGATTAGGCGAATGGCGGTTACGGGAAGGCCCATTAGGATATTTAGGAGGGGTGTTAGGAGGTACAGGGTCCTCGATAGGTTAAGCTTCGATAGGTATGAGGTGACGCTTAACGGTGATGAGACATACACTGCGGATTTAACCACCAGGATAGGGGGCGTTGAGTTATCAGCCCCAATCTACATAGGTGACATGTCCTTTGGGGCACTCTCCGGTGTACCCAATGTTGTCGTGGCTGAGGTTGCTGATGAACTAAACCTGGTGGCTGGTATAGGTGAGGGTGGGCTACACCCAGAGGTTGGGAGGCATAGGAGGATTTTCATACAGTGGGCCTCGGCCAGGTTCGGGATAGATATTGATGTATTAATGAGGGGGCTCGGCATAGTTATTAAGATTGGGCAGGGGGCTAAGCCTGGGATAGGGGGCCACCTACCTGGGAGCAAGGTAACTAAGCTCATCTCAACTGTTAGGAGAATACCCGTTGGCGTTGATGCCCTCTCACCAGCTCCACACCACGACATATACTCCATTGAGGACCTTAAGCAGAGGATTGATGCCCTAAAGGAGGCGACGGGTAAACCAGTCCTCGTTAAGATAGCGGCAACCAACTACACACCCTACATCGTGGTTGGGATAGCTAGGATGGGGGCTGATGGTGTGATAATAGACGGACACGGCGCCGGGACCGGTGCGGCACCCCAGGTGGTTAAGGATAACGTGGGCATACCCATTGAGCTTGCCGTGGCGTCGGCGGATAGGATGCTTAGGAGGGAGGGGCTTAGGGACGGTTTCACGGTGATAGCCTCAGGTAGGGTATCGTCAGCCGACGACGCAGCCAAGGTGATTGCCCTCGGCGCTGACGCAGTTGCCCTGGGCACATCCGTGCTTATATCAATGGGGTGCGTCATGGCTAGGACATGCCACACGGGCAATTGCCCAGCAGGCATAACGAGCAAGCTAACCGAGGGATCGGTGCTGGTTGACCATGAACTGGCCAAGAGGGGTGCATTAAACTACCTGAGGGCGTTCCAGGTGGAACTGGGCTTAATAGTGGATAAGCTTGGCCTAGGCAGTGTGAGGGAGCTCGTGGGGAGGAGGGACCTACTGAGGGGTAGCTGCATCGGCGGTGAGTTGGCTAAGATACTTGACGTCGACGATGAGTGCGACGCAGACCCACCTCCCCTTAAGGCCGGTGGATCAGTCTGGACGCCGGACTACTCCATATACGCCAGTCAACTGGCCAAGAAGGGTGACGTGGTCATAACCAGCATGGGGAGCACCGGCCCACCTGAGGTTGAGCCGCCTAAGAGGTTGATTGACTGGCTTAGGCTTGATGGTGCTCAAGTCACCAAGCCATCCATAGATCCCTACAGGGAGGACATAGACACGTCAGTCTACCTAGCAGGGGGTAGGTTAACCATGTCAAGCCCAATCATAATTAGGCCACCTAGGGAGTGGGGTGCGGAGCAGTTGGAGAGGGCTAAGTTCGTGGCTCACCTGATGGACATAGCCATAGACCTGTATGGGTTACCTAACCCAACAGGCAGGCATGCATCGAGGGTTATGTGGGATAGGCCGCTTAGGGGCATGGCAGCCCTCGTAACTAACCCAAGCTACCTAGGTGGGAAATTAACCCCCGAAACGGATGCACCGGTGTACGTAAGGCTACCCCCACTTAAAGACCCCATCAGCCACGTCAAGCAGTACCTAAACTTGGTTTCAGGCATAATAATTGATGATGAGTTGGGCGGTGAAACGGACCTGGAGGTTTCCCTGGTCAACGCCGACCTGGGGTTGAGGAGGCTTGGGGTTAGGTATAGGGTCGACGTGGTAGCTCACATGTCGGCCTTAAGGAGCTCAGGGGACGTGGTTAAACTGGCCGCCCTGGGGGCTGATGCCGTTGAGGTTAGTTCAATATTAAGTAAGGCTATTGTGCCAGGGGGCTTTGAGGATAAGCTCATAAACATAGTGAATGGGTTGAAGAGGGAGGTGGCTCAACTACTGGGCGCCGCTGGGGTTTACACGTACTACTCAACCGTCGTGGGTAATAGGGAGCTTCTGAGGGCCCTTGACCCCAGGGTTAAGGAACTGCTGAGGGTTAAGGTGGCTGGGGAATGGTGATTGTCAACCACTACCCATCATCATGCGGAGTCCTAGGCGTAATAAGGGCCAGCGGCAACGCCGAGAGGGTTAAGGGAGACCACGTTGTTACTGGGATTAGCGCCGTGAGGTATAGGGGGATTGGGCTTGGCGCCGGCTACGCTGCCATAAGCCTCAACGGCCATGGTAACTACAGGATCGGCCTATTCGCCGTGAGGGAGCACTACGAGGACGTTGACTCGCTGCTTAGGGATGGACTAGGTGAGGCTGGGGTCAGGGTAATCAACTCCACCGTTAAGGCTAAGGTGGGTAGTGTGGTTGACGTTGAGTATGAGGTAAACGGCACCGGTGATGGCCTCGGCGATTTAATCAACAACATTAATGATAGGCTCTGGGAGATGGGGGGTGTTGGTAGGGTTTACTACTGGGGTAGACACGTGACCGTGTTTAAGGGGGTTGGGCACCCTGAGGAGGTGGCTAAGGTATACGGCGTCAATAGCCTTGAGGCCGATGCCTGGGTAGCCCACACCAGGTTCCCAACAAACTCACCGGGCTACCTACCCTACTGGTCACACCCATTCGCCATTAACGACATTGCCGTGGTGCACAACGGCGAGTTAAGCTCCTACGGCGTCAATGCAGTCCACTTGGGCTTAACCATGGGGGTTAGGGGGTTTGTGGGTACGGACAGCGAGATAGCCGCCTACATACTTAATTACCTGGTTAAGGTGAATGGGCTTGACATTGAGGATGCGGTTAAAATCATGGTTAACCCATCGCTCAGGGGCATCACCGACCCATTACTAGTTAGGTTACTCAACGAGTACAGGTGGGCCAGGCTTGATGGACCATTCACCCTGGTCATGACCATGCATCACAACGGCGACGTCTACCTAATAGCCCTAGCTGACAGGTTTAAGCTGAGGCCAATTGTGATAGGGTACGATGGGCAGTACTACTACGCAGCCAGTGAGGAGGCTGAGATCAGGGCTATTTCACCCGAAGCCAGGGTTTGGACACTAGCCCCAGGCGGCTACTTCATAGCATCGATTAAGAGGGGTGTTGTATCTTGGGGTAGGCCCGTGGAGCAGGTTGAGGTCTTCTTCCCCCAGAGGCTTTTCCCAAGGCCAATCGACAGTGACGTCGTAGATGCAGGGGGGTTGGGGTATAGGGAGGTTAATGAGGATATCCTGAGGAGGGTTATGAGGGGTGATAAGGTGGTTAGGGTTGTTAACGTTAATGGGCAGAGGTTCATAGGGGTTAACCTGCCCAGGTACGGGGTTAGGGGTGTTAGGGTTGAGATATACGGCACGCCGGGCAACTCACTTGCTAATCTGAACAATGGGGTTGAGTTCGTCGTCTACGGTAATGTGCAAGATGATGTGGCCGACACAATGCACGACGGTAAGGTTGTGGTCCATGGTGATGCGAGGGATGTGCTAGGGCAAGCCTTCCAGGGTGGGAGGATTTTCGTGAGAGGTAATGCGGGTAATAGGGTTGGGGTTCAGATGAGGGAGTACTCCAACAGGAGGCCCTACATGGTAATAGGCGGTAGGGTTGACGACTACCTGGGCGAGTACATGGCGGGTGGCGTCATAATGGTTCTTGGCATTGATGCGTATAAGCTAGGTAAAAGCGTGGAGTTGACGGGTAGCTACATTGGGAGTGGCATGGTTGGTGGTAGGATATACATCAGGGGCAGGGTTGATTACAGTAAGGTTGGCCTAGCCCCCTCAAGCCATGAGGTTAAGGCCCTGGTGGAGGCCCTTAGGGAGGAGGGTTACCCGGAGGACACCTTCAATGAGTGGTTGAGTAGGGTGCTTCAGGTTAGCCACGTACCAAGGCCAACCATGGACTACAGAGAGCTTACAGAGGATGAGGTTAGGGAGCTGAAGCCAATACTGCTCGACTACGCAAGGGAGTTGGGCATCGATGAGCAGGTTATTGATGATTTAATAGGGGAAAGGTACACGGTGATTAAGCCGGGCGTTAGGGGAATACCCACACCGGTTAATTACGGGTTTGAATAACCCCATAAACATGATTAGGTTGATGCATTTTAACATCCATTGATGATATCCCCATGGGGTAGTTTAAGCCTTTACCACGGCTATTACGTCAACCTCAACGAGGGCCTTGGGGTCAATCATCCCAGTGACCACTGTTGTCCTAGCCGGCCTGTGAGGGAAGTACTCCTGGAAGAGCCTATTCATGTCACTGAAGTACTTGGCGTCGGCCAGGTAAACAGTGACCTTGACAACGTTGCTTAGTGATGAGCCGGCTGCATTAAGTATCTTACCAATCTTCTCCACGGCGTTCCTGAACTGTTCCTCGAAGGTCAAGTCTTTACCTTGAACCGTGCCCAACTGCCCCGAGACGAAGACAAACCCATTAGCCACAACAGCGTGGGAGTAGGGGCCTGCCTTGGGTAAGCCCTCAACGTCAACACCCCTAAACATACCTAACCCCGGGCAATCCCCTTTATAAGTATAGGTACTGTGAAAAACAATACCTACATTAGTAAAGGAACATATACATACCCTATGTAATCAACCACATCATGTATATATGCAAATGTTTAAAACATCTGAATATTAGGATAGGTATGGTTATCAGCAGGGAGGTTATAGGCAGTGAGGTTAATGAAGCCTTTGCGTTAATTAAATTTGAGCATAGGGATGACTGGACCCTGAGGACAAGGTCTATTAATGCCCACTTCAGTAGCGTAACATGGTACCCCATTGTTAACTACGCAAACATAGAGATTGTTAACGTTAAGTGGCTTGAAAGATCCATGGATATACGTGAATACTTCAATGGATTGAGTAAGAAGGGGTTGATTTACGAGGTACCTGTAATCAGGCACATAACCGGTAGGCTATACCTAGTGGGCTTCATGGGTCCATACCAAGGCACGGTTAGGGAGAGGCTAGTAATGAATAACATACTTTACTTCAACTCATTCATAGAAAATGGTCAACAAAACTGGTTAATAATGGCACCAATGGACAAGGTGATGGATTTAAAGGATTCACTTAAAGGAATAGGCAAGGTAACGTACTTTAAGGTACAGCCGGTGAAGAGCACGAGGGATGTACTACTAGTGGTAATGAGAAATAACATGATGTCTAGCTACGTTAGGTTAGCCTTAACAGGTAGTGAGTTAAACACGTTAAGGAGCGTGTGGAAACTAGGTTACTTCAACTTAAACAACAGACCGACGTTAAGCGATGTATCGGTGATGCTTAACAAGAATAAGTCAACAATAGATAGGCAGATAAAATCGGCAATACATAAACTGGTGAATTACGTAGTTAACATTACGTAAGCAAATGCAACAAAGTTGCACATAATGTTTATAAAAACTAAAAGGTTTATCACTCATGTCTAATGGTAATACGTTAAAGCTGAATATGAGTGTTAAGGTGCTGGTGTTAACGGTGATAGTGATACTGGTGGTAATGATTAACGTAGCCTTACCTCAAGCAACCTCTCAGAAGCCTCAAATAATATGGGCTGATTATGGTTCCCTGGTCCTAACAGGGCCGATATATAACCCATTCTACCCAAACACCCTGGCGAGCGACTCGGTGACCAGCATAATGACCTATGCGCCATTGGCTCTCTATAACCCATATAATAACCAGTTTTACCCTGTTTTAGCTAGGAATTGGACTATTCAGGTGCTTCCTAATGGTAGTGGCATCTTCACCATTTACCTTAGGCCTGGCTTCTACTGGTTCAATGGTTCAGCGGTAATACCATTTACGGCCTGGGATGTTTACGCATACTTCTACATTGAGGATAAGGCCTTCGCTGCCTATGCGCCATTCCTACAACCCCAATACGCCGATGAGTCATTCAATGTGTTGAACAACTACACCCTGCAGATAACATTCCAAACCTGGTCCCCCATAGAGTGGATAATCTTCATTACATCCAGTATACCTACTCCATGGCCTGTTTGGAAACCCGTAGTTGAGGTTCTCCATAAGATGAATTCCACGCAGGCAATGATATACTCCACTAATATAACTAGGTTGAATACGCCGTATTGGGGGATATTCCCGTATTACCTAACGTACATCAGCACCTCCAGCCTCGAAATAACGCTAGAGCCCATGTACTACAACGGTGTGCCACTATTAGCCAATTGGCTTAAACTATTCCCATTAGCATCCTGGGATTACTACAACCCTACCTTTGAAGAGTTCTTCACCGGGAGCCAATACATAGCATCCCTAGTGGCCCATAAGGCAACTTGGGCTGGTGGCTCTGCATCGGTAAAGCAGGTTGCATTGCTTAATAGCAGTGGGTTTAGCGCATACTTCGCCCCTGACCTATCAGGGTGGGGTATAACGTTTAACCCCCACGTATACCCATTTAACAATGTTGAGTTGAGACAAGCATTATGCATGATATTTAATAGGAGTGAGGTTGCGGCTGCATGGGGCTTAAACTACCCTAATTATTACCCCCAGCCAATAGCGCCTGAGACGGTTGATGTATATCCGTCAAGTGTTAGGCAATTCCTAGTCCCATGCACTTATGACCCCAATAAGGCTGCTCAAATACTGCGGAGTTTAGGATTTAGCAACGTTAGCGGGTATTGGCACCTACCTAATGGATCGGCATTCTCAATTGAGGTCTTGGCGCCAAGCGGCTGGATAGACTGGGATACTATGGCATCTGAGGCCATTACCCAAATGCAAGCCTTCGGTATAGATGCGAAGATGATTGCCCAAGACGCTGGGGCATACTGGGGCACCACGATACCTAATGGTCAATACGTGGCCGCATTAACATGGACCACGGCGTTCACGCCATCATACTACGCTGCCTGGGAGGCCTTAAGCTGGCCTTGGTGGGCCTTTGGTAATGTTATCTCCGCTGATGTACCTGGTAGTGATGTTTGGCCTTTCCAGTGGCCTAACGGCACTTGTACGCCCGTTATGGCTCCTTCATCAATGCACCTACCCAACAGCACCATCGTGTGGTGCGTTAACTCAACACTCGGCTACATTAACTTGACTAATTGGCAGAATGCTTTCAATGCAGCAGCACCAGGTAGTGGAAATTACAACCTGGCATTGGATGTAATATTCTCATGGTATCACTACTTCGTCCCCATAGTACCCTTAGCCGCTAAGATCGACCCATTCACATACCTCACACCGATAGCTGATATGGATTGGGTGTACGATTGCCTACCCTATGAAGTACCTTTACTACTCGTCTCAGCCAACTGGTACACTTATGGTGCTGTTATACTGCAGATGTTTGGAGCCATAGCACCCAGGAGCATTGCCCCACCCTTGGCTGAGGTTATTGCTAATGGTTCGCTTTGGACTAATCCTAGCCTTAAGGTTGTTGCCAATTTCCTAGGCTTACCAACACCAGACGTGAAGGTTCAGGAGTGTGTTGCCTCATACTTCCATATACCATACACTCCAGTAGCCACAACAACTACAACCACAACGACCACTACATCAACCACAATCACATCAACAACCACTACCACCACTACAACCACTACGTCTACGACTACAACTACGACTGCTACTCCTGTTACTACCACATCCACAACGACTGCAACAACTACGACTACAACTACGGCGGTTTCAACTGTTACTTCAACGGCAACGGTGACTAGCACTGTGACTTCAACAGTGGCATCAACAACAACAGCAATAAGCACGATCACGGTCACGAAGACAGTAATATCAACAGCACTAATAGCAGGAATAGTAGTCATAGTAATAGTCATAGCAGCAGTAGCCGCCCTAATAGCACTAAGAAGAAGATGAACTAGGATTAAATCACTATGAACATTAAAACGATAACTTTTTCTCCATTTTTAACCTTTCTTTTATTTTTCATTGCCTAATGAATGCATGTGGTTACACATTATGGATGCATCCGTGGGACTACCTGTGATAATCATGCCTAAGAAATGGTTAAAGGTGACTGGTGAATGATCCTATAGCCTACGCCATAAAGATTCATAGTGAGCTAGCTACTAATGTGTGAGCAAAGCAAGTCACCTTCCTACTGTGGGTCTGCAGCGTTAATAAAAAGTTTTTAATTGCCTTAGTGTCAGAAGAAGAATAGGCTATCCAAGTAGATTACTGTGGCAAAGCCGAGCAGTAGGAGCGCCGGTATTACTATCGTGTATATTGGCGTCCACCTGACCCCCCGCCTGATTAACGCCAGCCCTATGCCGCTGGCTATGTGTAGCGTGAAGAAGAAGGCCAGTGGGTCTATTAGCAGTAGGTGTAGTTCAAGCCCAACACCCCTGGTCAACAACCCACCTGTGGCGGCTGTGATTAGGTTTGAGGACACGGGGCCCGCTGCGAAGCCCGTTAGGGCCTCCATTATGGATAGTGCCAGTAATACCCAGGCCGTTTGCCTTTGGAATGAAGGTGAGTATATGCTCCTGTTAATGCTGGGTATGGTAACCGTTGCAGCGATGACTATTAGCATGTATGGTGCCGTCCACGGCATGAGGTAAAGTATGGAGGAGACTAAGGCGGCCTCGGCTTGGATTATTAAAGCCCCATACGTAGGCTTGAGACCGCCTAGACCCACGGCTACTCACCGTTCTTCCTGGCTATGTCCGGGTAGCCTAGGGATTCCCAGTAACCCAGGTAGTTCTCATTAGTCACCGTTAACCTGACTAACCACTTAACGTTCTTATAACCCCACCACCTGGGTACGACCAGCCTAACTGGGTAACCATGATCACTCGGTAGCGGTGAGCCATCAGCCATGTAGGCTACTATCGTGTCCGGCTCCATAGCCTTTGAGATGGGTAAATCGCTCGTGTAGCCATCGGCGCCGTAGGCAATCACCTTAATGGCTCCCTCGGATACACCAGCCATGTTCAATATCGTGCTTAACCTAACCCCAGTCCACTCAACAGTTGCCTTAAGGAAGTATGGGTCTGAGACGCATTGCAGGGTGTTCACTATTTTAACCGATGGTAGCGACGTTAAGTCATTGTAGGTTAGCTTAAGCGGCCTCTCCACAAGTCCATCAACCACTAGGGCGTAGTTGCTGACGTCGATGATTGGCGTTGGGCCAACTTGAACTATGTACCAAAGGTACTCCGGCGTTAATTCAACCAACACCCAAAGCCAGGTTGAATTGACCTGCGGGTATTTCTTAGTAGCCGATATGTGCGAGCCTGGCGGAGGTTGTGGCCCCTTGGTGGTTTCGAGTCTGGATAACTGGCTACCCACGTACCTGCCCGCCAGTGCCAAGCCACCAGACGCCAATAGCAGCTTTATGAACCTCCTCCTGTCGCTAATGCTCATGGAGTCTTATTAACGTGGGCATCTAAATAAGGCTTATTCAGAATTTCACGCAACTCTACGCACCACATCGGTAAACCCAGAATAACAATATAGCAATAGTAAAAGTAAATTTTTATTTATAAAACATGGCGTTTAATGCTGCTAGCCCCTACTTGACCGTTATCTTCCTTGCCTCACGCTCAGTCTCCCTTAGCATAAGTATGTCCCCGACCCTCACGGGGCCCTTAACGTTCCTGGTTATTATCCTCCCCTTATCCCTACCCTCAAGTATCCTAACCCTCACTATGCTAACCTCACCAGCCACCCCAGTCCTGCCCAGTATCTGCACCACGACTGCCGCCGTTGCGTCCTCGTATGGGCTTAGCCTTATTTCACCACCCTCACTGGCCACCCTCACTCACCTCCCTACCCCTCCTCTCCCTCTGCTCCCTTTGCTGCGGCTTAGCCTGAGGCTGTGTCCTGGGTATCTGTATTGGGTTTAAGCCGGCGCTAACCCTAACGTCGTTTAGCTTTGAGACTAGGTCCTCCAGGTCCTTTGATGCTTGCCCTGGATCCACTATAGCCACTGAGGATGCGTAGGAGGCTAGGCCAACGGCCTTACCGAGCCTCTCCTTACTGGGCACGTAGATGTAGGGCACCCCCTTCTCCTCGCATAGTAGGGGTAGGTGCATCACTATTTCAGGTGGGTCCACGTCCTCCGCTATGACGACTAGTTTGGCTAAGCCCCTCTCAATCATCTTAGTGGTTTCATTGGAGCCGCGCTTAACCACGCCGGTCTGCTTAGCCATACTAACGACGTTGTACGTCATCTCAGCTAACTCCTGGGGCACCGCAAACCTCACGTATATCGGCTTCCCCTGCGGTGGGTTAGCGTAAAAGACCCTCGGGTCTATTGTACTCATACATCATACGTAACCCCTCACCCTTTAAAAACTTTCACGTGGGCCATTAGGTTAATTAACTCGTCCTACCTGCCGTTAAGGCCTTAACAGCATCATCAATGTTGACGGCTAGGGTAACGTACTCCCTATCGTTAACCCTCCCCCTACTGAGGAGCCCCATGCTCACCAGCTCATCCATTGCATCATATATACTCATCCCCCTAGCCACGGCAAGGGGGGCTATGAGTCTCTTGGCGTTGCTGCTAACATCAAGGTCAACCATTTCTTGGTAGGCCTCGGAGAGCTTCCTAGCAACCTCAACAACTCTGTCGAAGCCGGCGTCGGTGCGTAACCTTGACCCATTTAACTCAGCCCTATGGCCCATTAACCTAAGCGCCAGTTCAATGGCGTCGGGTGGTATGGGTGACTTGGGCTTAGCCTCCTGGAGGACCACGGTTAAGTCGTATGTGTTGACCCTACCACCCTGCCTCAGTGTCCCGTAAACCTTACGTGCCTCCACGGCTGATAACTTGGCTAAGGCTGGGTTAGCCCAAACCTTAACCTCAACCCTACCACCCCTGTACTTTATGTAAACCTCCCTAGCCTTAACCCTATCCAGGTAAGTGTCGATAAACCTAACGGCATCACTAGCCCTCCTAGCCTTAAACGTCAACCTCCTGCTAACCATCCAGCCAACCACCCAGTCTCCTCCTTAAAATACCTTGCCAATTAAAACCCAATGAACCTACATCTGAAACTAGTGCTGATTAGCCCATGTCTTGACTAGTATTGTAGGCTTCGATGCCTCTTGTTATGCCTGCTAGGCATGCGTCCAGTTGTGTTGGATCCTTGACCCCGGCTAGTTGCTTTATGGCTAGGCAGTTCACTAGGGCCTCCGCCTCCGCTCCAGTTTCAATTAATCCACTTGCCTTCTCCAGTAGCCATGGGGGTATTAGGACGCCCCTCTGTTGGGCTACACCCACTATTATCGCCTTGACCATTTCAGGTGGTGGCTTGGCCACGTAGATCTTTAGGTCACCCAACCTACCCGGCCTTATGAGCGCCTCATCGAGTGCGTTGACGTTGTTTGTGGTCGCCACCACGAGAACCTTATCGTACCTAGATGCCACGCCGTCGATGTTCTGAAGCATGACGCTGACCAGCCTATAGCCACCAGCCCCAGCCTCCTCCCTAGCCCTCCCTATTGAATCCACCTCATCTATGTATATTACGCTTGGCTGAAGTGCTCTGGCCAGTTGGAAAACCTTCTCAAGCCTCCAGGCCGTCTCCCACGGGCCACCCCTCATTAACCTACCCGCCTTAACTACAATAACCCTAAACCCCCTGTATAACCCAAGCCAGGCGGTGTACCCAAGCCCAAGGGCAGTCTTGCCGGTTCCAGCTGGGCCGTAGAGTAGGACTCCGTGTATTGGCCTAACGCCACTGCCCCTAAAGCTCTCTGAGGCTATTATCAACTCCCTCTTAGCCGAGTCCAACCCTATTAGGGTCTCCCAATCCTCACGGTAATACTTGATTAAGGTGTCCCTGTCCGGTATGTCCGCTATGCTACCGTAGAGCATTGGCAAGACATCTATGCTGTTAACGTACCAGGAACCCGCGTAGGAAATGGGTAGTGATGACGCTGCCAGGATTAGTGCACCCTGAACACCCTGGGTCAGTGCAGGATCCATGGGCACCATGGGTATTAGTGATGCAAGGGACGCCAGTAGGACCGCCGGTACCGGTGATGCCCAGCCCCTAACCAACCTAGCCAATGCAGGCGAGGCTACGTACACGGCAGCTGCCGTGATGGTTAGGGAGAGGGTGAGGGGGTTGGTGTATGTTGATATGTTTCTGACGAAGACCTCGTAGAAGCCTAGGGGGCTTAGGCCCACTGGGCCCCATGGGGTTGAACCCTGCATCACAATACCCACGAGGTACGTTACCATGAAGGTTAGGGTTGGGAGGACGGGCATTGAGAAGGCCTCAAAGGCAGCCGTAACACCACCCGCAACAGCCCAGGCAGCCCCAATCAACGGCCCCGGCCAGGGCTGGAACATGAGTAGGAGTGAGCCTATTGAGAACAGTGGACTAATCCCCTGGCTGGCTGACGCATTAAGTAACTTAACCTGGAAACCAACCACGACGATGGGTATGAGGAGTAATGGGGTTAGCCTAAGCATTGAGCCTATAGGGTTCGTGGAGAACCACGGCCAGGAGGCCAGTAGGAGGGCCATGACGTAGGCCAGGAGGCCAAGTACTGAGGCTTGGTTGAACCTACCAACACTACCCAACACCACCAAGCCGCCGAAGATGACCAGCATTAGGAGTGAGAAGCTGTGGGGCATCATGAGGAGTGAGAAGGTCGTTAAAGGCCCTAGGGCAATTAGGGAGACCAATAGGCCACCCAACCCAGCTATAATCCTACTAATGCTGCTAAGCCCCATTACAACACCCATGGCTAAATAATATGCTAAAATATAAACATATCGTTAAACCTATACGCAGCCTTGAATTACTCATTGAGGACTTTCAATTACATCAACGTAAGTTACCGGAGAGGCCGCTTACTGCGAATAGATGTAGATATAGACAGCTAGAGAAGCCCTCGTGAACGTGTAAGTCACGTATGGTACTGTGGGAATAGTGACTTATGCTGTTCAATCATCTTGTTGAAGTACTTAATAACCACGCCATCTGATGTTGTCTGACCCTCAGTGTTGACGTTGCCCATGCCGTTGCTTACGGCTACTAGGCTCCTTGAACCAGCCTCAATTACACCGTCGACGTAACCACCCTCCAGCACGTATATTGAACCACCTGTGACGCCATCATCAATTAGCCTCCTGACCATTTTGAAGACCTCCACGTAGCTGTTTAGGCTTAGGTTCAGGTTTGTTAGTGGGTCTAGGGTGTGGGCGTCGAAGCCTAGGGAGACGACGATGTAGCTTGGCTTATAATCCCTAAGGGCGTTCTCAATAATCCTTAAAACCAAGCCGTAAAGGTCATCACCAGTCATTGGCGGTAGTGGGATGTTCATGTTGAAGCCCTCCCCATCACCAACCCCAACCTCATTAACGAAGCCCGTGCCCGGGTATATTGTCCTCGGGTCCTGGTGAGTGCTTATGTAGAAGACCCTTGACGTGTCGTAGAACAACTCCTGCGTACCATTACCATGATGTGCATCAACGTCCAGTATAGCCACCCTGGAGGCACCACTTCTCAGCAGTAGGGTTGCAACCATGGCAGCGTTGTTAAGTATGCAGAAGCCCTGAGTTGGAGCAAGTAGTGCCCTACCCCTGAAGCCCACGTGGTGTCCAGGGGGCCTTAGTGGGATGTAGATGAACCTCTCCCCCGACCTAGCCAAATCAACGGCGGTTGCTATAGCCCTCACCTCCGCCTCTAATGCATCGCAGGTGCCCTTGGACACGTACGTGTCCTGGTCCAACCTACCTCCAGTGGCGCAGAGTGAGGTAACGTACTCCACGTAATGGTACTCGTGGATTAGGCTAGCCACCTCAAGGAGGTTAGCCTTAACAGTCGGCTTCACGACCCTCGACAAGCCTTCAACACCCCTTAAGGCGCTCACTGCCCTATTGGGCGCCTCGGGATGCCCATTGGGTACCTCATGCCTTAGGTAGCCCTCATCGAATATAGTTACGAGCATTAGGCTTAACTGGGCTATGCAGGTGTTTATTAATGTTGAGCCGCTGACCTAGGCTATGGTGTGGGGGATTCTCCTAACCAACACCTTAACCCCATTATCGTACCTTAAGGTGTAGTCCACTAGGCCACTTGACTTAAGAACCTCAAGGACCTTGATAAGCCTGTCTGGCGGCACGTTAAGCCTCTTAACCATATCATCCAGGTACTCGTCGGAGCTGCCGTTCATTATAACCCTCAGTAGCCCCGACTCAACGTTAACCCTCGTGGTGAAGAATGCCGAGAGTAGCCTCTGCGACTCAGAGTAGGTCATTGATATGAAGTCCAGCATGGCGCCCACCTTAACCATAACCTCCCTCAACCTGTCCACTGCATCATCGATTTCGCTGCAGGGCCCACTACACCTACTCCTATAAGACTCAAGCAGCTTAACCACTTCATCAATGTCCTCAATTATGCCCATCCTGGTTATTACAGGTATGCTTCATTTAAGCCTGGCGTTTAATATACCCTAAAACATGTGCGTGGCTTAATCCGCCGTTAGGTAAGGGTTATTAATCCACTCACCCAGACACCACGTTATGGGCGATAGGTGGGTGGTTAACAATGTTAAGGACTTCCTGAGCAGGGTGGATAAGTACGCACTCAAGGTGAGGGCTAACGGGCAGGCCAAGGGCTTCATAGTGATATTCTACGACTTGTACTGCCCAGGCTGCGCACTACTAGACATTGACCTCATGGACTACTTCATGCAACTTAACCAGAAGGGCCTGGTAGACGTACTATTCGTCGACTACCCAGTCCACAGGGTTGAGAAGCTTCACGCAAAGGCTAGGGTGCTGTTCAAGAGGGACCTCAATGAATTTTTGAAGACACTCAACAAGGTGTACAGTGACATGGTTGAGAGGGGGGTCTTAACAAAGGACATACCGGGCGTTAGTGACGATGAGGCTAACGGTGAACTACAGGCCGTTGACGAGTGCAAGAGGTTAGCCAAGACCATTAAGGTGCCGGGCACGCCGACAATAATGGTTGGTAGGTATGATAGGGACACTGGGGTCGCCATATTCGGCTATGATGGACCGGACTCGGTCATGAACTTGATAAGGGAGGTTATATTCGAATTTTAAACACCTCGGTTAACAAGCGGGCTTAACATATATCACATGTATCATACATGGAGACTACATGATTAGATATGATGGGAATATTTATAAGGGTGTCGTTTAAATTAAAGCCTATGCCGAGGACAAAATCCGAGGAGAAGATGGTGTTGATCTCAGTCCACATACCGAAGCAGATGCTTGAGGAGCTTGATGAATTGGTGAGGAGTGGTTCATTCCCATCTAGGAGTGAGGCCATACGGGTAGCCATAAGGGACCTGTTAATCAGGGAGAGGGCGAGGGGGGTTGAGCAGGGTGGTGGGGTATTGATGAGCGGGAGGTGATGCACCACAGGTAACACCACCATAGGTTAATTAAACCAACTCATCAATCTTCACCAAGGGATTAGCACTATTGGTGCGCTACTTTACCTTGGCGATCACGGTTTCGCCTAAACTCATGCATTAAGCCTGCCCTAGCCGGCTACTCATGGGTGCTGGTGGTGCCTGCACAAGTGCATAATGGTTATGGTAATGTTTAAATACGGCCTACGTTACTCTTAATAGTGGTTTACAAGGGTATTGGGGTTAGGTTCGTCTACATACATGGGGAGGTCACCACCCCACCACCTCCTGGCACACAGCTTCAAATGGCCATGAACATACAGGTCAGTGGACCCCCTGAGGTTATGGAGGAATTGGTTAATGTCCCGTTCACCATAACGGTGTCCTCAATACCGCCATCAATAAGCATAACCATAAGGGGCCTATTGGCCATACAGGCCACCAGCGATGATGTTAAGAGGGTTTCAAGTCAATTGAAGTCCGGCACCGTGCCGCCTGAGGTTCAAGCCATCATAACCCAGTACGCCGTGTTTGAGGCTGGGTTGGTGGCTAGGGAACTGGGCATACCACCAACCATACCGTTACCCATGGCCCAGCAGCAACCACAGCAGAGGGGGCCTCCAACAGCTATTTAGCAACTCAACCCCTAATGGCGGTATAAGTTTAAAAACCTTCAGGGCGGCGTTGGGGTGATGGTTAAGAGGACCCACGGCTACAGGTTTAAGGCTAGGAGGCTATTGTCAAAGGCACCCAGGGAGAGGGGTAGGCCCGGTCTCTTCAGGTGGCTCCTCGCCAGGTACTATAGGGTTGGGGATAAACTTGTCATAGACATCGACCCGGTTAACATTAGTACGGCCCCACATAGGAGGTATCAGGGTAGGGTTGGGACACTGGTTGGGTGGAGGGGTAAGGCGCTTGTGCTTGAGGTTGACTTCATGGGTGAGAGGAGGACAGTAATAACGACCCCGGACCACGTGAAGCCCCTCAACCTTGAGGCCTTCATGAAGGAGAGGGTGCCCAGTGAACCGGTTATTCAGAGTCAGGGTGAGTAGCGCCTCCCTGCCTACTGCCCACGGTTACCTTAAGTAGGCTGAAGATGTCGCTCTCCCTAATGACCGATATTCCAGTCTTTGATGGGAAGACCTCAACCTGAATCACCTTATCAGGGTTCTCAAGCTTAACCTTCCTCATTATCTGGGGAGCCGCCTTATCTATAATGGTCATTCTATCGAAGAGTACACCCCTCCTCCTAACCTCAATCTTATAGGTCTCGTTCTCGGCTATCATCGAGTTCCCCATCTGGACAACCTTACTCACAACCTCGTCTACATCAGTCCTAACAACCTCCTGTATCGGAACTACCTTAAGTATGAACCTCGGTATGAAGACGCCGTTGGCAACCATCTCCCTCAGCTTATTGCTAAACTCCACGGGATCCATACTAACCCTACCTGTTAACAAGCCGTCAAAGCCCGTGAAGAAGGTCCTCACGTCAACGGAGAGCAATTCACCAACCCTCTTCAACTCAGCTATACACTTACCCTCAACACCCCTCCCAGTGGAGATGACCAGGTTAAACGACATCACCACTACCAGGCAAACCCCGCAAAATCAGTTTAAATACATTTTCAAGCACCAGGAGCCACGATACTAATGGCATCAACCCCATACTCACCTAGGTAAACATAGTGGCTAGATGCCATTAAGGCATCAATGCTTTTATAATAGTGAACAGCAATTATAACGTATGACGAGCGTAGTTTACGAGCTAGCGCGCAAACTTACCATTAACCTAGTTAAGCTAATAATTGGCAGGTACATGGTGAAGTATGGCCGTGGAATCAGCGCCAAGGCGTTAACCGAGCTCCTATTCCTAACGCTATATACGGACAACGAAAGGTTACTTAACACACCAAGGATTAGAATACCCGAGGGATTTAGGATACGTTCAAAGGGCCTTTACCTACCAATTAACAAGCTCCTTAGAAGGCTCGGTGCCTATGATGAAGGGGCCGTAATTAGGGTTGGGGATAAGTACTATGTTAAGAATCCGGAGGAGGTGTTTAAAGAGGCTTATGATGAATTGACTAAGAACGGGTTAAGGGAATTAGCCGAGTACGCTACCAGGGTCGTCGATGTGTATGGTGGCTATGGTGAGGAGGAGTTAACTAGGTTAGGTGAGGATATACTCAAACTAACCCCTATGATTAAAGCAGTGAGCTTTAATATGGATCTAGACGTCTTCATAGAGGCCAAGAAAACGTTAAGAAGGGTCTTAGAAAGTGGTGAGTACGTTGACGAGGTAGAACTTTACCCAGACTTATTTAAGGAAAGGGAGGGTGATTAATTGGCATATGAATTTTACTACGTATTCACGGATACCAGCGTCCTTGTTAAAATTGTTTATTCGATAACTTTAAGCTATATCCGAAGAATTAAGCTTCCTGAAATTTTAGGTCTTCTTGAATCTAATAGGCTGGTTATTTTTACTGATAGAGCCGTAATTAATGAATTAATCAATAGGGCACTTCCAAACCTACTAAGTAGGGTGGATAGAGGGAGGCATGGTTGGAGTGGCAGGGGTATCGACGAGATGTTGATGTACACGGCAAACACGTTTTATAAGCTAATTAGGAAGGGATTCATCAGAGTAGTTGAGGAGGATCCATCACTGAGGAGGCGGTATTTAAGCGTACAAATGAGGTCTAGTAGAAGGGTTTGCTGGCAAGGTTACATCATGGACCTTGTGATTAATGTAGCACCACTTGAGGATTACGAAGTCTTAACGTCACTGCTGTTAGCATATGACCTACTAGCCATAGTACCCAAGACAACCGAGGCAGGGGGTAATAAGAGGTTCATTAGTCTTCGTAACTGATGATAAGGCGTTAAGAAGCTTTGTGAATAATAAATTAGCCTGTGCGGGATGCCCATGTGGTGGCTTAATATATGCAGTTAGCTATGAGGAATTTAAGAGAAATTTGAGGGATTTCCTGCTGAGATAATTGGTAATTATTGACCACCTCACTGGGTTGTTGATGTGTACTTGAGTATTGTTTCCTTGAACTTGCCCTCTATGTATGCCACATCCACCCTTGTGAATACCCCTATGTCCGTGATTAGTACGTCCACTAGGCTTAGTGGTATTTCGTCGAAGAGCGGCACCTCAATGCCGCCTACGTTAACCCTGTAGACTTGGCTTGGCCTTGACCTGCGTGCTTTGAATGATTCGAGGACCACTATGACTGGCTTACCCAGGTGCCTTGAGGTTAGGGCTAGTGGTAGGGAGCCAACCTTATTCACTATGAAGCCTTCGTAAAGCCCATCACCACCCATGACCACCGCGTCGGAGTTGGCTATGAAGTACGGCATTGTTAGGTCCGGGACCACCAGGCCACCGTGGCCACCCCACATCCTACCCTCACCACCTGGGTTTGACTCAAGGGCCACCACCTTAGCCCCAACCGCCTCGGCGAATAGCCTGGCGTTTGAGGAGTAGCTTATAGTCACCATGGATTTAACCCTATTCATAAACAACCTTGAATTAGCCCTAATACCCTCCTCAGCCCTCCCCCAGTAAACCCTAATAGCCCTAGACAGGTCAAGGGGCTTAACCTGGGTTAGCAGCTCGGCTACGTTTTCAAGTGGAGCCATGCCTGGCCTAATGGACCTTATGTCACTAATCATGGTCTCGATGGGGACCTGCTCACTAACCCCAGCCTCAAGAAGCTCGGCGAGCCTCAGGAAGTACCAGGAGGCTCCGTGAACCCTATCACTAATCATCTCCTCCAACACAGCCCTATAACCCCTCCCCCTAGGGACACTCACTAACTAGGATGAATCTTGCCACTTTTATAAATTCCCTAATGGCCACCGGTCAATAAACCCCTAATGGATTCTAGGCTACTCATGAGGGTGTAGGTTAGGGCGTCAACGTCAGTTGAGTTATCGTAGACGGCTACCATGCTTAAGTCACCATCACTAACCACCATTATCGACGACTGGTCACCACTAATGGTAACAACCCTACCCGTGAAGCTGGCCAACCAACTCTCCGGGTTAATGGACCTTACACGCCTGGTTAAGCCACCTATGAGCGTGGCTATGGTTGAGAACTCCAGGTTACCTAACCTTAAGCCACCCTTAGCCACAGACCCGATGACAATACCACCATCGCCCACCACCGCTACGGCTAAGACACCATCCACATCATTCAACACACTCCTCAACACGTCATTAACTCCACCACTAACCCTACCCACAGCCCTCCACCCAACCTAGAGGCACAGGTATTTAACAAGCGCCTAAACTTAAATTTAAATCTAGTCTGCGTGGTGAATGGTTCTTATTGAGTAATCGTATGGAGACCGCCTCAGCACCTTCAAACATGCCTATTTGTCTTTTAATTCAGAGGCTAAGCCAGGGGCTTAACGTCACGGTGCAGGATTTTAATGAAACCTAGGCCAAGGGCCCTATTCTTACCGACTCCAAGAAACTCAGCAACGTCAAGTAGGGCATTAAATAAGTTAACATTATCAGTGTAGGTAACATACTCCGCAACGCCGCGGAAGGCTGGCATAACCCTACCACCACCCAGATCAACCCTAAGTCTCCTAACCCTAAAACCAACAACCTCCGTGTTAAACACCAGGTCCTTAATGAAATCCTTAACATCAACACCATTAATAACTCCACTCAGTTTTCCACCATCCTTACTGAGGACGATGCTTGACCCATGGATGAGGCTAACTAGGGAACGGGCAGCCGAGGACAGGAACCTCGCTGGGCTCGGCCAGGCTACGTAACGGCTCCTGAAGGTGAAGACAGTGGGCCAAAACCTAACACCCCAATTAACAACAGCCCTACCGCCAGTGTTGCTGTTGAGCCTAAGCTCACTAACCTCCACACCGAAAACCCTAACAACCCCACCACTACTCAGCGCATAACTATCACGAACAAAGGCATTAACCACCCTACCGCAATCAACCATATTGCACATAAACGAAACCCTAAACCAGTAAGCGTTACCAGGAACAAGCCTACCAACCACACGACCATTGACATCAAAAATGGGGCTAATTGAGAAGGGCTTAACCTCTGCACCATGAGGAACCCTAACACCAACACCCTCAAGAACCTCACCAACAAGCCTACTAAGAAACCGACCACACCAAGAACCAACCCCAACCTCCCAATCAACGCTAAACCTAACAACCAAACCAACACCAAGCACTATAGTCACCGTATATTTCTATTCATCTTAGCTATCGTACCATCAGCCTCATTCAACAAACCAGCTATTGCCATTATTGCCGGCTTATGTGGATAGAATACATTACTGAGTAAGAAATTCTTGAGTTCTTTATCTAAAAATATTTCGATTTCGAATTTACTTAATTTATTTTTTAATTCGTGCATTATTTTCTTGCCAAGATCACTTTGTACGTGGATAAGCCCATAATTAATAACCTCGTTTAATTGATCAATGCAATCTTTATATACATCAATCCTCTCCTTTTTTATGCTTATAATATAATGAATATGCTTATATGGATCAGCTTGCACGTAATGGTGAAGAAGAATTGGAAGCGTCAATAAATCAAGAAAAAGACCTTCTGTGCTGTCTTTCTTAATTAGCTTAAATGCGATATTGCGAATCGCAGTTGTTGAGAGAACCTCATGATTGCTAAAGCCGTGATTTGGCTTTTCCTGGTATTGTTTATCTACCTTACCTAGATCATGAAGTAAACCAGCTAGTAAGACCGCATCGTGCACCAGGTCCCTACTCACGCCAAGCCTTACACTGATTGTATTAATGACCGCGTTCGTGAGTGACGCCAAGTCCTTAAACATGTACTCAACAACGTCTATAGAGTGCCTATTAAACTCTTCAGACTTTTCCTTATCCTTCATTGGATTTGGATAATATGCGTAACAAGTCATAGAGTCTCACCGAGACAACTCTCTCTCAAAATTACGATAGGACCTGCCTCGTATTTTTTGATAAATTTGATAAAACTGCTGTATGATTTCTCATCCCCATTAATAAAGCCCCTTATTAAGTCGTTATCGTTAACCTGTTCCCTGAGTATCTCATCATGCTTTATCTTAATATAGCCTAACCCTTCTACGCACTTACTTATTCTTTGAAGATTTCCGAGATCGCTTGTGAATGAATCAAGGATTACATTTTCATAAGTATCACTAATAAAGTTTGACAAACCTTTTGTATAAACCTCAACAATAGGTTCCCTAACAAGTGAAAAGTCCTTACTCTCGAAGAACGCGTCCAAGATGTTCCTAGGTATGAATACGAAGTTAAATATGTTCCATAACTGTTGCTGGTACTTCCTATCTAATTCAATTGGCTTGATAAAAATGTCTTTCATCAATTCCTCATATCCAATACACCCATCCAAATCAAACGGTACTCGCCAACAAATATTATTATTCCTCCTCAAATAATCTACTAAATTCCTATTGTTCTTTTCAAAGCCATCTACTAAAATAACCTTACCCTCGCACTCCTTATTAATATCCCTACAGACCCTACCCGTACGCTGTATAAGTGCAAGGGCATCAGTCGGTGTAGTTATTAATGTATCAAACGATACATCAACACCAGCCTCAATCGCGCTAGTACCAACAAGTACCTCGTATTTACGCAGGTTATCAATTATTTCCAGTCTCTCCCTCCTAGTTCGCATTGAATGAATAACACCAATGTTAAAACCTCTCTCACGAAGCATGCGATACACTTGCATCGCCACATTAATATTATCAAGGATAATAAGTACACGTTTTAGACCCACATCCTGCAATAGATCAGCGGCTTTTTTCACAATAGAATCAAGCCGATACTCTATGAACTCAAGCGTGTATTTTATCCTAGTTACCTTCCCCACGAAGTCATCATCCTTCACAACAATTTCCCTACCCCTACTTACGTTATTCTCAGCCTTTTTTCCAAGCCTAACAATAACGAGATCATTAACGGCCTTGACCAACTCTTGCTTGATATTCTGCGGAATTGTAGCGCTCATTATTATGAGCGGGTTACCCATCTTCTCAAGAAGCTCAATGCTTGTCAGGAATACAGTACCAACCTTCTCCTCAGAGGCGAATAAATGAGCCTCATCAAATATCACGCTCGAAACGTAAATCCGAGTAAATGGAATATAATAGTGCTTCTTCTCGTTATAAAGCTCCGTTATTGGGAACTTGAAGAAATTATGGGCAAAGGAATCCATGGTAGTGATGGTATAGTCCGCATCAAAGAATGGCTCCTTCCTAATATTGAGGATTCGAATACCTGCTTGGTACGCAACCGTCCCATCAATCCTGCCATTAAACCTATTTGCCAAATCCTCAACTATAGCGCGGAGAGGCAATACGTGAATGATCCTATCCTCAGGTCCAAGTTTCTTAATTAACTCGTATAACCTTATACCCGCCGTACTTTTACCATAACCCGTTGGTAACTCAATTATAAGGTGTCTTTTACCCTTCTCGAATAAATTAATTACCTCGGTTATTGCAATTCTTTCTGCCATGCAATCACCTTTATGCTTAATAACTTAGATTTTAACTTAGCCCAACCTTCAGCACCTAAGGCTTTATTCATATCTTCATCAAATGAACCAGCAACTATCGACCTAACCGTGTAGTATATATGGCGTAAATCCTTACCTATTGCGTAAGCAAATATGTTACCTCCAATAATGTTCGCCAAATTAGCTACATAATTTTCAACATCGTGCCTACCACCAGAATGATACGTTTGAAGCGATCTAGCTATGTCAGCCAGCGCATCCGCAGCTCTCATTCTTAGAACTACTTTAGCTAGGTTAGTCAAATCATAAGGCGTAACTCCACTTTCACTAACCCTATAAAGAACCAAGGCGCCATTATTTACTAAATCCATAATTTCACCATAAGTTTGGTCGTACTCATGTTTATCTCTCAGTAACTCAAATAATTTATCAATGGCAAGTCCACTCAAGAGTGTTAAAAAGGCGGTTTCACCCAACTTATGATTTCCGCCTTGGCGTTGAATTTCCTCATGATATTTCATAAAATCACGAATACCGAGATAAAACTTCCTAAAGCCATCAATATCTAACACTTTATTATAATAGTGCAGATAGTAACTAGGCTCTACTAAAAGAAACGCATCCTTATCGTTTCTACCACCCCTAGCAATTCTTGTTAAATACATACCGAGTTCATAAAGACCCAGCATGTAGCTTCGTGTTTTAAGTACATCACGAACCGCTTTTCCACGCCCACCCCAAATCCTTACGTACTCCTTAAATTCATAATCCATGAAGAACTCCGTGTTCAATGCTTCTTCCTGATCACTATTTATTTTCGTAAGAATTTCCTCGAGCTCCTCTTTTTCAGCTTCGACTGCTTTTTTCAACCTGGAATTGTTGACCTTTTCATACCTCTTCTTTACATCGCTCATTAAACTATTGACGAGCCTTTTAGCTTCATCCAGGATTGGTGATGGATTACCAATTGGCTTATTAAATGGATCTTCACCGGTCGTATACACAATCGCGAATCGAACAAACTGCGCAAATGATAAGTGCCTGAATTCCATAAGGTTCTTTAAATCGATACATACGGCACTCGATTCAGAGTCTCTTTTCGAGATTCTCCTACGATCTTTACTCATTATAGGATCACCTCCTTGGGTATTGCTACGCACTCGTTTGATCCGTTAATTGGGAGGTTAATAATGATCGCTTTATCGAGATCGGGATGGTACTGTATTTTATCACCGTATATTGGTATTGGTATTATGAATTCCTCTTTTATGAGATTACCATTGATTACATTGTTTAAAACCCATGACGCGGTATTTTCTGGACGCCCCTTCATTAATCTGGCTGGTATGTAAAATTGTGTTTTACATTTATCATAGGTATTAATGATCATTTTTTGTAACTCATACATTTCCACATCATATATAATTGCTATATCCTCTTTACGCCCAATCCTGGTTATTAACCACGTATATCTGCTTACATTTTTGTTATCCGTAATGTATAGTAAGTAAGATGGAGTTGCGAAAAAGGTCATTGACCTTGAACTTACACCCCACATATTTTGTAACGCCTCATCGTATAAACTCTTACATGCTATATCAATATCCTCAACTTCGACACCACTGTTTCTTTTACTTATGTAATCTAGGCACTTTACGATGTTTTCCTCAGTTATCCACCTTGCTCGTTGTGGTCTTTGATACGTAAGTCCGAGGTCTCTCTCGAGGGTTGTTGTTTCAGTGTATGGTGGTACCCAGAACGATGCGTATCTAACACCCCACCTCTCATACGCCTCTTTAACCAGGTCTTGAATTGTCATTCCCTCACTAATCGCGTTATCCTCAAACCTCTTAATGGGATACATCAGGGCGCCTATGAGCGTTAATGGGCTAGGTACAGGCGCGGCTTGCGATGACAATACGTAAGGCGGTAAAACAGAGAACGTGAGGATGTCGGCCTTTACTAGTACGACATATAAGTTTTCATTTTTAGCAGGCATTATTAACACCTTGAATAATGCTTAGGCAGTTCCATCCTTCGTTTGCCCTAACACTTCATTCTTTACTTTATCTATTAGGGAATTTATGTCATTAACCCGTTCAATAATTTTCTTAGCTTCATCGGATTGAGGTACCCAGTTGAATTCATTATCTAGATAGAATATCTTCACCGTTGCGTTAAACATTTGCCTGAATCTGAGGGCCCTCGCCACGGTATCTTCTAAATACCATGGCGCTAATGTACCATTACTATCCTGTCTCACCTTAGGTGGAGATACGACTAATGGGTACGGGTGTGAAACCACGGCTACCGCGCCCAGGGGTTCCATCTGTGGGAAATACCTACTCTTCTTAGCACCTACGTAACCGCCGTTGATCATTAATGCGAGTGCTTCAATTGCTAAGGTGATTCTATCCTTTCTATTATTTACGACTATTTTATCACTATCTATTCTCCCTATCCCATCAACGTCTATATTAGTAATTAAGGTATAAATGGCCGACCCGCTCTCGACATTAAATATCATCTGCTCCTCTTTTCCATACCTAACGTGAAACTGCGGCATTGGTGATACATGGCGTGCACTGTCAGCGTCGGGAATTAAGTAACTGAATTGGACACGTGAGGTCCTCCTGACCGCTTGGCCCCCACCAGGAGGTGCAGCCATGAAACCTGTTATGTCCTCAACTGCACACTCTTGAATCCTCACAGCAACATCCTTCAACTCATTGGGTCTCTTCGGGAAGCCACCTAACTCCATGTAGCTTCTACACATATCACAAACCGGTATGTTCCTACTAACGGCGAGATCCGTCAAAGCCCTCATATACGCATTAGCCACTGATTGCCCGCTTACTACGGGTAGGAATTGGACCTCATACCTAACTTTGTCGTCCTCTATGAAGCGCCTAATGATTGGCGCAACCCTATGGCGACTATAGTTGCCAACGCTCTCGACCATGTTCATGGCCTCCACATTAACCCTAAACCTAAAGCCAAAGGATACGAAAACCATACCTATCACCCTACCTGCTTACTCTCCTTCCTATCAGATTGTTGTTGCGTCTGTTGCTGTGGTTGCTTCATCTTTTCCGCCCTAATCAAAGCCTTGATGGCTATTTCCCTCATGACCTCGGGGTTCTTCTTTGCAATAGCCACGAAAGCATTGAATTCCTCTTCACTAGGTATTGTGTATCCCTGGCTCTTGGCATACCTAATGGCATTATATAATGAGCCTAGGGCCACTGAAATATCTGGAGTAGTTGCTAAAACATCAAGGGGTCCATACATCTTGTCAGAAGCAAGCTTAGCCAACATGTCAATTATACTACCAAGAAACTCCTTACCCTCCTGTTGTTTCTTCTCCTCTTCTTCCATACAAGTGATTAACCCGCTTATGTTTTTAAACTTCACTTGGATTCACATATCCAATTATGGTTGTTTCTTCTCCGTCTTTGGAGAAGTTGAATAGGAGGTGTGTTGTGGTTAGTGTTGGTTTGTACCCGGGTAATGCGGAGATTGCTTTGATGAGTGTTGGGTTTCATGATGGTGATGTGGTTATTCTTGTGAATAGTGAGCCTAGGTCTGTGCCTGAGAGCGTGATTAGGGGTAGGAGGAGGCAGCCGACGGAGGCTATGGAGGAGCTGCGTAAGTTCATAAGTGAGTTCATAAGTAAGGCCTTCAAGGGTTTAAACATTGAGGTTAGGGATGTGTGGCTTAACCCAAAGCTTGGGCTTATGACCAATGTGGCTATGTTAAGAAGCATTATTGAGGGTTATGCACCTTGCGATGTCATTATAGCCATGGCTGGTGGGCTTAGGTGGTTGTCCTCAGCTCTCATGTTCCTTGCAATTGCTCTGAATACGGTTGGTAGGTTCATCAGTGTTAGGGTTGATAAGGTTTTCACGATGCTTGAGGAGGAGAGCCCGAGCATTAGGGCTTTGTTTAAGGGTGTTGAGAGGTTTATTGAGTGGCCCTTCATACCGGCAATGGCGGAGTTAACCAGGGAGGAGTACAGTGTGCTGAAGC